>JAKPUV010000129.1 GCA_029554925.1 Candidatus Hydrogenedentota bacterium
GCGCGGCCGTTCCCGGCGAAGGCGAAACGGCCGCACTTCACCTTGAAGCCCTTGTCCGCGGCCTCTTTCTCCGTCAGGCCGACGGACGCCACCTCGGGGGAGGTGAAATTGCACGACGGCAGGACGCGGTAGTCCACCTTCTTGCTGCCGCCGGTGGCGTTGGTCGCCGCGACGATCCCCTCGGCGGACGCGCCGTGGGCCAGCCAGGTGCGGTCAATGACGTCGCCCACGGCGTAAATGCCGGGCGCGGCCGTTTCCATGCGGTCGTTCACGATGACACCGCCGCGCTTGCCGAGCTGGATGCCCAGCGCGGGGTTGGCGGCGACGATCTCGCTGTTGCACTGGAGCCCGATGCCTACGAGCACGAGGTCCACCTCGACCTCGCCGGGGGCATCGCCCTCAAGGGTCAGTTTCGCCCCCTGCGCGAGCCGCTCCAGTTTGGCGACCTTGGTGCCCGTGCGCACGTCCATGCCCGCGCGCTTCCAGAGCTGTCCGGCGCGCTTGGAAAGCTCTTCGTCGCACTTGGGCAGGACCGTGGGCATCATCTCGATGATCGTGACCTTCGCGCCGAAGGCGTTCCAGATGCACGCGAACTCCGCGCCGAGCGCCCCGGCGCCGATCACCGCCACGCGCCCCGGCACCTCGGCGAGGCGCAGGGCCTCCGTGCTCCCGATCACCGTCTTCCCGTCAAACTCCAGCCCCGGCAGCACCGCCGGACGCCCGCCCGTGGCGAGGATGATGCTTTTCGCGCCGTACTCCTCGCCGTTCACCGCCACGCGGCCGGGGCCGGGAAGGGACGCCTCGCCGATCACGGTGTCAATGCCGTTGGCCTTGAAGAGTCCCTCTATGCCGCCGGTGTTGATGCCGACGACCTTCTCCTTGCGCTGGAGGAGGCGCGCCATGTCCAGCGTGACGCCGTCCACATGCAGGCCGAACTCCTCCGCGTGCTGGATGCGCTTGTAGAGGTTGGCCGTGTTGATCAGGGTCTTGGTGGGAATGCAGCCCACGTTGAGGCACACGCCGCCCAGGTGCTTTCGCTCCGCCACCATCACCTTCGCGCCGCGCTGCGCCGCCCGGATGGCCGCCACATACCCGCCGGGGCCCGCCCCGATCACCGCCACGTCGTAGGTCTTCATGCGTCTTCTCCTGTTGCGCGCCCCGCGGGCGCGGCTTCCTGAACCACCACGTACGCCTCTTCAACAATCCGGCGGAAGGTCGCGCCCGTCGCCGCCCAGTCCACCACGTCCACCCGGAACGGCAGCGCGGACTCCGTGAACGACTCGCGGAGCAGCGCGCGCCGCGACAGGTCCATCGGCTCGCTGGTCATAAAGGCCAGATCCAGGTCGGACATGCGCCGCGCCGTGCCCGTCACCCGCGACCCGAAGGCCCGCACCTCCATGCCGGGAACCTGCTCCCGCAGAATGGCGCGGACCATCTCCAGGGCGGACGGATCCAAATCAAGTGTTGTCATTCCGTATCCATTCCGAAGTCCAGGCGGGTCTAGAACGCCCCCTCCTCCAGCAGGGCCTTGAGCCGGCCCATGAACTGGGCCGCCACCGAGCCGTCAATGACGCGGTGGTCGCTGGAAAGGGTGAGTTTCATGATCGGGCGGATGTGGATGCCGCCGTCAATGACGACCACCCGGTCCTTGATCTGGCCCACGGCGAGAATCGCGCTGTCGGGCTGGTTGATGATCGCCGTGAACTGGTCCACGCCGTAGGCGCCCAGGTTGGACACGGTGAAGGTGTTGCCCGTGTAGTCGTCGGGGAGCAGCTTGCCCGTCTGCGCCTTGGCGGCCAGCGACTTCGCGGCGGCGCACAGGCCCTCCAGCGACAGCAGCTGCGCCTGCCGGATGACGGGGACGATGAGCCCCGTCGGCAGCGCCACGGCCACGCCCAGGTTCACGTCCGGCACCTGCTCGATGGAATCGCCGCACCACCGCGCGTTGACCTGCGGAAACTCGCGCAGGGCCTTGGCCGCCGCGAAGAGCACGAGGTCGTTAAAGGACGCCTTGAAGGCCTTGTTGGCCGCGCGGAACTGCTTGGCGGCGAGCATGTCCACCTCGACGGTGACGTAGTAGTGCGGCGCGGCGAACTTGCTCTCGCACATGCGCTGCGCGATGATGCGGCGCATCGGCGTGAGGGCGGCGCGCTTGGCGCCCGGCTCGGGGGCCGGGGCCGCCGCCGGGGCGGCCTTTGCCTGGAGCACGTCGTCCTTCGTGATCTTGCCGCCGATACCCGTGCCGGAAACGCCCCGCAGGTCAACGCCCGCGTTCTCCGCCACGCGCCGCGCCACGGGGGTCGCCTTCACGGAACCCTGCGCGGCCGCCGCCTCCGCCACATCCCCGGACAGCACGCGCCCGCCGGGGCCGGAACCCGCCACCGCCCCGAGATCCACCCCCTTCTCCTCCGCCAGTTTCCGCGCGCGCGGGGAGGCCTTGGCCCCGCCGCCCGCCGCCACAGGGGCCGCCGCGGGGGCCGCCGCCGCGGGGGTGGCCTGCGCCGCCGGAGCCGACGCCGCCGCCGGCGCGGGGGCCGCGCCGCCAACGCCCTCGGGAAGCGCCTCGTCGGCCGCGCCCACCAGGGCCACCACGGTCAGCACGGGCACCTCAACGCCCGCAGGCACCAGGATTTTGCGCAGCACGCCGCTTGCCGTGCACTCGCACTCCACCTCCGCCTTGTCCGTCTGGATCGAGAAAAGCGGGTCGCCCTCCTGGACGGTGTCGCCCTCGCTCTTGAACCATTTGACGATCTCCGCGTCCTCGACGGAGTTGCCCATCTTGGGAAGAAGTATCTCGTGCATGCGTCCTCAGACTCCTGCTCGCCCGCACGTCGGCGGGCCGTTGTGGGGGTGGGGCCGTCCGGCGCGCGCCGGTCAGCGGGCCGCCCCAAATTCCTGTGTTAGCGCCGTTTCGCCCGCCTGAATCAGCCCCGCGAGGGGGCTGTCGGGCGGCAATCCGCAGAGTTCACCCAGCACCGCTGCCACGCCGCCGCGCCGGTGGATTTCCCGCACGCGGAGCGCGCCGGGGTCGTCCGGGGCATCATACCGGACCGCCGCCGCCGCCGCAAACGCAATCTCCCGGGGGGCGATGCCCGCCTCCAGGCACTGCAGCGCCGCGCCGATGAGCCGGTCCTCGCGGCCCAGCTTGCGCACCGGGTCCCGCGCCACGCGGGACACCTGGTCGGCCAGCCCCCGGTTGTGGTAGCGGCGGACCAGGTCGCGGTAGTGGGCCCGCAGGGCCTCCAGGTCCAGCCCCTGCCGCGCCGCGAGGGCCCGGCAGCTTTCCTCCGCCGCCGCCTCGACATGCGCGCGCACCGCATCGTCGCGGATCGCCTGCCAGATGAACGCGTGCCCGCGCAGGTGGCCAAGATAGGCCGTCGCCGCGTGGGTCATGTTGTGGACATACAACTTGCGCTCGACATAGGCCCCGAAATTCGCCAAGGGCTTCATGTGCGCGATCTCGGGAATGGGGCCGCGGAAGGCCTCGCCGTCCACCGGCAGCTCGCAGTAGGCCTCCACGCACACCAGCAGCGGGTCCCCCGCGCGCTTTTCCGCCGTCATCACCGGCACCATGCGGCCGATGGACGCCTCCACGAAGCCCACCCGCTCGTCCAGCGCGCCGTGGAGCGTCTCCGGCAGACGCTCGCGCACCTTCTCGCGCAGGAACGGCCCCGCGTGCAGCAGGTTCTCGCAGATGATCACATTGACCGGCGGGGCCCCCGCCTCCAGCCGAAGCCGCAGCCCCTCCGCCAGCGCGGGCACGATGTGCGGCAGGGCGTTCACCCCCACCGCCGTGGAAAGGATCTCCGCGTCGCGCACCACGGCGGCCACCGCGTCCCGGTCCCGTCCGTCCACGGCGTTCACGTTTTCCACGGGGATGCGGGACACCTCTTCCTCGACGATCTCCACGGGGTAGGCCTTCCGCGCCTTAAGGGCCGAAACCACCTCCTCGACCACGTCCACAAAAACCGTCCGGTATCCGGATTCAAAGTACAACTGGCCGAGAAAGCCCCGGCCGATGTTGCCCGCGCCGAAATGTACTGCTGTCTTCAAGATGAGGGGGTCTCCGGGCGGCGGAGCGGTGCGTCCGCCGCGTAAACGGCGGTAGTTTAGCATTTTTCACGAGCGCGGCGCGGCATGGCGCCCGGTCGCCGGGGAGACGGGCGCCCGCGGGCACTCACAGGAACATGGCCCGGTCCCCCTCGCAGATGCAGGTGACCCGGTCGCCCGCGCGGGGGAGGAGGGCGTCGAGCTGCGCGAGCAGGGCGGCGCGGTCGCGGGGAAGGCGCCCGCCGAGGGCAATAAGGTTGGAGACGTGGTTCATGCGGAACAGCGTGTCGTCCAGTTCCAGCCCCGCGAGCATGTCGCGGGCCTCGCGCAGGATTTCGCGGTCCGTGAGCGGCTGAAACGACCCCTCGCGGGTCCACGTCATCAGGGCCGTGTGCGGCACGATCATGGCCGTGAGGAAGGAGAGGTATCTGGGCCGCATCCGGTTGACGACGGCGATGGTCCCGGAGACATGGTCGGCCGTGAGCGCGCGGCCGCCCGCCCCGAGCAGCACGATGGCCGACAGGTCCATGCCCGCCGCCCGCGCCTTTTCCGCCATTTCCACCATGTCCTCCGGCGACGCGCCCTTGCGGATGCGCTCCAGCACCGCCGCGCCCCCGCTCTCCAGCCCGAGATAGCACAGGAAAAAGCGCAGTTCCCGCAGCCGGTCCAGCTCCTCCGGCGACAGCCGCAGAATGTCGCGGGCGTTCGTGTACGCGGAGATCCGCTCCAGCGCGGGGAAGCGCCGGCCGATGTGCGCGCACAGCGCGGAAAACGTTTCATGCCCCGCGCTCAGGGCGTCGCCGTCGCACACAAACACCCGCCGTGCCCGCGGCCACAGCCGCGCCGATGCGTCCACGTCCTCCATCACCTCCTCCAGCGGCCGCACGCGGTACTTCTTGTCCGCATACATGGCGCAGAAGGCGCAGCGGTTGTGGCTGCATCCCACGGTCAGCTGGATCAGCACGCTCTCCGCCTCGCTCGGCGGGCGGTATATCCGGCCCTCAAAGCGCATGGGGGAGCTCCGGTTGGAAAGAGGGGAGTCGGGAGACATCCACGACCACGGTGTCGCAGAGGACGTCGTGCAGGGTGCGGCGTTCGGGGTTCATGAGGGCCGCGGCGTAGCCCAGGCCGAGGGGCAGGCGGCTGAGCCATTCGGCGAGGCTGCGGCACAGGGCGCGGCGCCAGCCGACGGGGCCGCCGTCGGGCCGCGTCACGCGCATGCCCAGGAGCAGCTTACCGGGCGTACCGCCGAGCCACGCGGTGAAGACGGTGTCGTAGGCGTGGTGG
>JAKPUV010000132.1 GCA_029554925.1 Candidatus Hydrogenedentota bacterium
CCTGAGCACGGGGTATGACGCGTTTTCCGCGCTGTGCGGGCACATCGTCCGGCGCTTTCCCGCGCTGGAGCGGATTTCCGCGTACACGAACGCCCGGGACATCCTGCGGCTGTCGCCGGAGGAGCTGGCGCGGCTTCGGGAACTGCGCTTTTCCCTGTGCTATCTCGGACTGGAAAGCGGGGGTGCGACTGTCCTGGAGCGCATCCGCAAGGGGGCGACGCCGGAGGACATGGCGGGCATGGCGGAGAAGGCGCGCGCGGCGGGCATGGACCTGTCGGCCATCGTCCTGCTGGGGGCGGGCGGACGCGCGCTCACGGAGGACCACGTCACCGGGACCATAACCGTTGTCAACCGGATGCGGCCCAGATACCTCTCCTTCCTCACCGCCATGATTGTGCCGCACACCGCCCTGATGGCATGGACCCGCGAGGGGGCGTTTCAGCCGCTCACGGACCGCGAAATCCTGCGCGAGGCCCGCGAAATGCTCGCGGGGCTGGAACTGGACGACACGCTGTTCCGCATGAACCATGTGTCCAACCTCATCGCCCTCGGCGGCCGCCTCCCGCGCGACCGCGCCTCCCTGCTCGCCCAGCTCGACGCCCTCATTCCGCGGGCGGGCGACCGGGTCACCAGCATCTGCGACGGCGACCAGGCCATGTTCCTGTGAGTGACCGCCGCCGACCCGGTTTCCCGGCGACCCGATGCCATGCCGCGCCGCGCTCGTGAAAAATGCTAAACTACCGGCGTTTGCGCGGCGGACACACCGCTCCGCCGCCCGGAGATCCCCTCATTTTGAAGACAGCAGTACACTTTGGCGCGGGCAACATCGGCCGGGGTTTTCTTGGCCAGTTGTATTTTGAATCCGGGTACCGGACCGTGTTTGTGGACGTGGTGGACGAGGTGGTCTCCGCCCTCCAGGCGCGCAAAGCCTACCCCGTGGAAATCGTCGAGGAGGAGGTGTCCCGCATCCCCGTGGAAGACGTGGACGCCGTGGACGGACGAAACCGGGAAGCCGTGGCCGCCGCCGTGCGCGATGCGGACATCCTATCCACGGCGGTGGGGGTAAACGCCCTGCCGCACATCGTGCCCGCGCTGGCCGAGGGCCTAAGGCTTCGGCTGGAGACGGAAGCCCCGCCGGTCAACGTGATCATCTGCGAGAACCTGTTGCACGCGGGCCCGTTCCTCCGGGAAAAGGTGCGCGAGCGGCTGCCGGAGCCGCTGCGCGGCGCGCTGGACGCCCAGGTGGGCTTTGTCGAGGCGTCCATCGGCCGCATGGTGCCCGTGATGACGGCGGAAAAGCGCGCGGGGGACCCGCTGCTGGTGTGTGTGGAGGCCTACTGCGAGCTGCCGGTGGACGGCGAGGCCTTCCGCGGCCCCGTGCCCGAAATCGCGCACATGAAGCCCCTGGAAAACTTCGGGGCCTATGTAGAGCGCAAGCTCTTTGTCCACAACATGACCCACGCGGCGACGGCCTATCTCGGCCACCTGCGCGGGCATGAGTTCATCTGGCAGGCGATCCGCGACGACGCGGTGCGCACGCATGTCGAGGCGGCGGCGGAGGAGAGCTGCCGGGCCCTCGCGGCGCGGCAGGGACTGGACCTGGAGGCCCTCCGGGCCCACTACCGGGACCTGGTCCGCCGCTACCACAACCGGGGCCTGGCCGACCAGGTGTCCCGCGTGGCGCGGGACCCGGTGCGCAAGCTGGGCCGCGAGGACCGGCTCATCGGGGCGGCCCTGCAGTGTCTGGAGGCGGGGATCGAGCCCCGCGAAATCGCGTTTGCGGCGGCGGCGGCGGTCCGGTATGATGCCCCGGACGACCCCGGCGCGCTCCGCGTGCGGGAAATCCACCGGCGCGGCGGCGTGGCGGCGGTGCTCGATGAAATCTGCGGATTGCCGCCGGACAGCCCCCTCACGGGGCTGATTCAGGCGGGCGAAACAGCGCTAACACAGGAATTTGGGGCGGACCGCTGACCGGCGCGCGCCGGACGGCCCCACCCCCACAACGGCCCGCCGACGGGCGGGCGAGCAGGAGTCTGAGGACGCATGCACGAGATACTTCTTCCCAAGATGGGCAACTCCGTGGAGGACGCGGAGATCGTCAAATGGTTCAAGAGCGAGGGCGACACCGTCCAGGAGGGTGATCCGCTCTTCTCGATCCAGACGGACAAGGCGGAGGTGGAGTGCGAGTGCACGGCGGGCGGTGTGCTGCGGAAAATCCTGGTGCCTGCGGGCGTTGAGGTGCCCGTGCTGACCGTGGTGGCCCTGGTGGGCGCGGCGGACGAGGCGCTGCCCGAGGGCGTCGGCGGCGCGGCCCCCGCTCCGGCTTCGGCGGTTCCGGCGGCCCAGTCCGCCCCCGCTGCCGCAGCCGCTCCGGCGGCGGCCCCCGCGGCGGCCGTGACGGCGGGCGGCGTGGCCAAAGCCTCGCCGCGCGCGCGGAAACTGGCGGAGGAGAAGGGCGTGGACCTCGGCGCAGTGGCGGGCACCGGTCCCGGCGGGCGCGTGCTTTCCGAAGATGTCGAGGCGGCCGCGGCCGCGCTGGGCTCCGTGAAGGCGACCCCCGTGGCGCGGCGCGTGGCGGAAAACGCGGGCGTGGACCTGCGCGGCGTCTCCGGCACGGGCATCGGCGGCAAGGTCACGAAGGATGACGTGCTCCAGGCGAAGGCCGCCCCGGCGGCGGCCCCGGCCCCCGCGCCGGGCGCGCAACGCGCCCCCCTCACGCCGATGCGCCGCATCATCGCCCAGCGCATGTGCGAGAGCAAGTTCGCCGCGCCGCACTACTACGTCACCGTCGAGGTGGACATGCTCGCCGCCAAGCAGTTCCGCGCGGGCAACAAGGCTTTCAAGGCCTCCTTCAACGACCTGGTGCTCTTCGCGGCGGCAAAGGCCCTGCGCGAGTTCCCGCAGGTCAACGCGCGGTGGTGCGGCGACGCCATCGAGCAGGTGCCGGACGTGAACCTGGGCGTGGCCGTGGCGCTGCCGACGGGGCTGATCGTGCCCGTCATCCGCCAGGCGCAGCTGCTGTCGCTGGAGGGCCTGTGCGCCGCCGCGAAGTCTCTGGCCACCAAGGCGCAGACGGGCAAACTGCTTCCCGACGACTACACGGGCAACACCTTCACCGTGTCCAACCTGGGCGCCTACGGCGTGGACCAGTTCACGGCGATCATCAACCAGCCCGACAGCGCGATCCTCGCCGTCGGCCAGATCAAGGACCGGGTGGTCGCCATTGACGGCGGCATCCACATCCGTCCGATCATGAAACTGACCCTCTCCAGCGACCACCGCGTCATTGACGGCTCGGTGGCGGCCCAGTTCATGGGCCGGCTCAAGGCCCTGCTGGAGGAGGGGGCGTTCTAGACGGAAACACGGCCATGACTCCCGACCACACAGCGCTTGAAAAATCCCTGGGACAGCTTGAGAAGAGCCTCGGGTATTTGAACTCCGAGGCCGCGCGCGGCGACACCGGGCTGCGGGAGCAGTTCCGGACTGCAACCATCAAGGCCTTCGAGAACACCTATGCCTGCGCGGTGGCGGTGGTACGCAGACGGCTGGCGGAACTGTCCGAAAACCCCGGGGCGGTGGACGAGATTCCCTTCCTCGACCAGATGCGGATGGCGGGAGAGGCGGGGCTGCTGCGCAACCCGGCGGCTTTCCGCGAGTTCCGCGAGGCGCGGAACATCACCGCGCACACCTACGAGGAGGAACTGGCCGAGCGGGTCATCGGGGTGCTGGACGGTTTTGTCGGGGAGATGCATTTCCTGCTGGGGCAGTTGAAGCGGGGAAACGCATGAGAACCCTTGATTTGGATCCCGCCGCCCTGGAGATGGTCCGCGCCATCCTGCGGGAGCAGGTGCCCGGCATGGAGGTGAGGGCGTTTGGTTCGCGGGTGACGGGGACGGCGCGGCGCATGTCCGACCTGGACCTGGCGTTCATGACGCGGGATCCGATGGACCTGTCGCGGCGCGCGCTGCTCCGCGAGGCCTTCACGGAGTCCGCCCTCCCCTTCCGGGTGGACGTGGTGGACTGGGCGGCGACGGGCGAAACCTTTCGCCGGATCATTGAAGAGGCGTATGTGGTGGTTCAGGAAGCCGCGCCCGCGGGGCGCGCAACAGGAGAAAACGCATGAAGACCTACGATGTGGCGGTGATCGGGGCGGGCCCCGGCGGGTATGTGGCGGCCATCCGGGCGGCGCAGCGCGGCGCGAAAGTGATGGTGGCGGAGCGGAAGCATCTGGGCGGCGTGTGCCTCAACGTGGGCTGCATCCCCACCAAGACCCTGATCAACACGGCCAACCTCTACAAGCGCATCCAGCACGCGGAGGAGTTCGGCCTCCATGTGGGCGGCGTCACGCTCGACATGGCGCGCCTCCTCCAGCGCAAGGAGAAGGTCGTCGGCATCAACACCGGCGGGATCGAGGGGCTATTCAAGGCCAACGGCATTGACCCCGTGATCGGCGAGGCGTCCCTGCCCGGCCCCGGCCGGGTGGCGGTGAACGGCGAGGAGTACGGCGCGAAAAACATCATCCTCGCCACGGGCGGGCGTCCGGCGGTGCTGCCGGGGCTGGAGTTTGACGGGAAGACCGTGATCGGGAGCACGGAGGCCCTGCGCCTGGCCGAGGTGCCGGGCCGCGTGGCGGTGATCGGCGCCGGGGCGCTCGGCGCGGAGTTCGCCTGCATCTGGAACGCCTTCGGCGCGAAGGTCACGATTATCGAGATGATGCCGACGGTGCTGCCCAAGTGCGACGAGGAGCTCTCCAAACGCGCGGGCCAGCTCTGGAAGCGCGCGGGCATGGACGTGCGCACGGGCACCAAGGTGGCGAAGCTGGAGCGGCTCGCGCAGGGCGCCAGGCTGACCCTCGAGGGCGAGGCCCCCGGCGAAATAGAGGTGGACCTCGTGCTGGTCGGCATCGGGCTCCAGTGTAACAGCGAGATCGTGGCCGCCAACCCCGCGTTGGGCATCCAGCTGGGCAAGCGCGGCGGCGTCATCGTGAACGACCGCATGGAGACCGGCGCGCCGGGCGTCTACGCCGTCGGCGACGTCATTGACCGCACCTGGCTGGCCCACGGGGCGTCCGCCGAGGGGATCGTCGCGGCGACCAACGCCACGGGCGGCAGCACGAAGGTGGACTACCGCGTCCTGCCGTCGTGCAATTTCACCTCCCCCGAGGTGGCGTCCGTCGGCCTGACGGAGAAAGAGGCCGCGGACAAGGGCTTCAAGGTGAAGTGCGGCCGTTTCGCCTTCGCCGGGAACGGCCGCGC
>JAKPUV010000159.1 GCA_029554925.1 Candidatus Hydrogenedentota bacterium
TGCATGCCGCCGGGGGTGGCGAGCACCTCCGTCACCCGCACCAGCGCGTCGAGGGCGGACATCTGCAGGTCCATGCCCGCGAGCTGCTCGTTGGCGAACTCGGCGCCCTCCACCACCTGCTCGCCGAGGCTATGCACGCCCTGATAGAGGGCCGCGGCGGTTTCATAGTCCTTCGCCTCCTCATAGGCGGCGCCCTGGGCCATCAGGTCGTCGCCCAGCGTGGTCAGTTCCGCGTACTGGCTGCGCCCCGCCTGGGCGTAGGCGAGGAAACGGGACAGGTCCTCCTCGACCCCGGCGGCGGCCAGGGCGGCGCCCCGGTTTTGCGCGTCGGCCAGGCCGAAGGCGTCGGCGGACTGCATGGTCATCCCCTGCGCCAGCGAGGCGAGGGCGCCGTCCACGTCCCCGGACTCCAGGCGCACCTGCGCCTCCATGTAGCGGCCCAGGCTGTTGTCTGAAGAGAGGGCGTTCAGCGCGGCGATCTGCTCGAGGGCCTCGCCCCGCGTCTCGGGGTTGGCGGCCAGGCTTCTGGCAAGCATGTAGCGTGTCTGGGGGTCGTCGGGGTACTGCGCCACCGCCTCGCGCAGCCGCGCAGCCGCCTCGTCCGGCGGCAGGAACTGCAGCGCGCCCAGGTAGGCGGACAGGGAGAGGTCCCCGCGCTCCAGCAGACGGCGGGCCTCGTCCTCCGTCAGGCTGCCCATGGCGTTCAGGCGGGCGCGGGCCTCGGGATCCCGGGCGCGGTCCTGGCGGAACGCCGCCAGGGCGTCCTCCATGTTGAGCGCGGCGAGGCGGTCCGTGCCCGTCTCCAGCACGATGGGCACCGGGGCGGCGATGGGCCGCGCCAGGCCGGAATACTCCTCAAAACGGGGGTCCTTTTCCACCCGCCCGCCGCGGTTACGGGCCTGGACGGGCGCCGCTGTCCGGACGTTCCTGGCGGCAACCTGCGGCGTCTGCGGCGCGCCGGAGTCGCGCATGAACCAGAAGGCGGAGGTGGTGAGGCCGAACATGACCAGCAGCACGGCGGCGAGCCGGGCGGCCACCCGCCACGCGGCGGGTTCCTGGCGGCGGTGCGGGGTGCTTTGGCGGCGGGCGGCGGGGAAGGGGAGCACTTGCGGGGGGGCGGACTCGCCGGAAGCGCCGGCGCGCATGCTCCGGACCGCGTCCAGCACGTTGGCCCGGACATCCACGGGGGGCGCGTTGGACCGCAGCGTGTCGCCCAGGCCGTTAAGCTCCTCCTCCAGAAGGGCGTCGGGCGCGGCGGCGGTTTCCCCGGCGCGCAGGGCGGCCACGGCGGCCATCACGCCGGTCAGCACGTCCATTTCGGGCAGGCTTCCGGCAGTTTCCGCGCCCAGAGCCTCCAGTTCAGCCTCCAGGGGGGATCCGGTGCCCGGCAGGTGCGCGGGCAGGGGCGCGCGCACGGCCTCGAGGACCGGCACCGCGAGGTCTGCCGGGGCGGCAAGAGCCCGCCAGTCCCGTCCGGCCTCCTCCAGACGCGCCGCAAGACGGCCGAGCGCCTGCTGT
>JAKPUV010000012.1 GCA_029554925.1 Candidatus Hydrogenedentota bacterium
GCCTGCTCCCGCACCACCAGCTCCGCCGCCGCCGAGGGCGTCGGCGCGCGCAGGTCCGCCGCGAAGTCGCACAGCGTGAAATCCGTCTCATGGCCCACGGCCGAGATGACCGGCGTGCGCGCCGCGTGCACCGCCCGCGCCACCGCCTCCTCGTTGAACGGCCACAGGTCCTCCAGCGAGCCGCCGCCGCGGCCCACGATCATCACGTCCACGCCGAAGGCGTCCAGCCGCCGGATGCCCTCGGCGATCTCCGCCGCCGCGCCGTCCCCCTGCACCCGCGCCGGCGCCAGCACGACGCGCACGCTGGCAAACCGCCGCCCGATCACGTTGAGCATGTCGCGGATCGCCGCGCCCGTTGGCGACGTCACGATGCCGATGGTCCGCGGGAGAAGGGGAAGGGGCTTTTTGGCGGCGGGGTCGAAGACGCCCTCCGCCTGCAGCCTGGCCTTCAGGCGCTCAAACTGGAGCTGGAGCGCCCCCAGACCGCGCGGCTGCATGTCCGCCACCACCAGCTGGTGGCGGCCCTGCTTCTCATACACCGTCACCTGCCCCTGCGCCAGCACCTCCAGCCCGTTCTCCGGCTCAAAGCGCGCCCGGGACAGCGACCCCTTCCACATCACGGCGTCTATCTGCGCCTGCGCGTCCTTCAGCGTGAAATAGGCGTGGCCCGACGCGGCCACCCGCAAGTTGGAGATTTCCCCAGCCACCCACACCGCGCCGACCTCCCGCTCCAGGAGCAGCTTGATCCTGCGGGTCAGTTCGGTCACGGAAAGCGGCTTGTCGTCACGGGGGGCCATGGCGCGCATTTTACCCGAACAGCCCCGCGCGCGGCGACCCCGTTTGACTTGCGCGCCGCCGGTCTGTTCCAATGACGGGGCCCGTTTGGGGGCCAAGGAGTCCGCGCCTTTTGGACACAAACCCGCAATCGCCCGACTGGTGGCGCCTCCCCGCGCTGGCCGCGTGGATTCCCCTGCTCGCTGCGGGCCTCGTGCCCGACGCCGCCTTTGTCCTCCTTCGCGAGGCCGGGCGTGTGACCACCATCACCGCCCTCGTGAACAACTCCTGGCTGGTCACGTTTGCCCTGTCCGCCTATGTCGGATCCTTCATTGCTTTTCGCTGCAGGGAGGGGGGGGACAGCGGCGCCGAGGCGGGGGACAAGGGGGTGCAGGCGGGACTGCTCGGCCTCGTGGCCTTCATGCCCTTCCCTTTGCAGGATCCGTCCGACCTGCTCCGCATCCCCTCGCCCGAGCTTCGCTGGCTCCTGCTGGCCACGCTGGCGTCCAAGGGCATCCTCTGGCTCTACCTGACCTCCCTGCTGCTTCGCTATTATCTGGGCGGCAGCGCGGAAGTGTTTCGGCGGATGCCCACGTTTCTTTCCGGCGGCCGACGTCATGCTCCGGAGAGCGCCCCCGCGCCGGAATCCAAGGATACCAATAACTCCGGAAAAGGTGGACCTTCCTCCGCCGATGACGATTACTAGGCCGTTCCCGGCGGGGCGGAATCGATATCTGTAATCCAGATTACAAATAAAGGGTCGAGACGCCGCTTCCAGTTGTCAGTGCGCCCGGGGCATGAGCGCGCATTCTTGCCGGAAAAAAAGATGCAACTCACTTATTTCAAGCTGGTTACGCATGGCCTATCCCGCGCGTTATCCGCCCGCCGGGCTGTTGCGTTCCCGAGGTATATGCGATACACTAGGGACGTGGCCCCGAAGACGAGGGCCGACCGAGGTGTAAGAGAAACAGCGGTTTTCGGGGTTATCTTGATAATCGCTGTTGCGGCCCAAGGCTGGGCGGGAGTGATCCAGCCGGGTGCGGTTACAGTTGAAGAGTGGGAATGTCAGGTGCCCCTTCTGCTGTCCGGCGGTGAGAATCAGGTGGCGGCCTTGGACTTCCATCTTGCGTTCGATCCCGCCGTGTTCACGCCGGTTGCCGTTGAACCCGGCCCGGCCGCCCTGCGGGCCGGCAAGATGGTCACGGCCAACGCCGCGGAGCCGGGCAGATACATCGTGGTGGTCTTGGGCCTCAACCAGACCCCGTTGGAAGACGGGCTGGTCGCCCTCGTGCTGCTGCGGCGGACGGGCGGAGAGGACGGTGCAACCACCATGGTCGCCGTGCAGCAGCCCACGCTGGCCTCCTGGGAGGGCAAAGCCCTTCCCGCAGAGGGGGGTGCGGTTGCCGTGTTCCTTCCTGAACGGCCGGAAACCACCGAAGGGGAGGGCGAAGCCGAGGGGGAGACCCCCGAGGAGCCGTCCACCCCGGAGCAGCCGTCCGACGGCAGCCAGCCGGGCAGGGCACCGACGCCAATGACCACCCTCGCCGGGGAAAGGCCCTCTGAAAAGCCCCCCGCGCAGAAGGAGCCCAAGGACCCGGTAACGGAGTCCCCGGTC
>JAKPUV010000165.1 GCA_029554925.1 Candidatus Hydrogenedentota bacterium
CAACGGCCGCAAGGGCCGGCGCGAGCGCCAGCAGCAGGGCAAGCATCAGCGTGGTTCGTGTCATGGTCTCATTCTCCTGTGGTCGGGTTTTCAGCGGCGCCTCCGGGCTCCTGCCCGGCGCGCATCCCGTGAAACACCCGGTCCCGGAAAAAGTTCCCCATCGTGCCTTGGGCGTCCGCCGGGGCTAGCGCGGGCCGTCCAGGTGCGCCAGCAGCCGGTGCAGGAGCACCGCCGTCTTCGCGTCGTCGAAGCGGTGCTCGCGGAGACCCGTGCGGACCTCCCCCAGGGGGATTTCCACCCGCTCGATCCGCTCGTCCGGTTCGGGGCGGCGCTCGGTTTCCTCCAGATCAAAGGCGAGAAACAGGTGGATGACCTCCGAGCAGAAACCCACCGTCGCGCAGACCTTTCCCGCGTCCACCACCCGCCCCGCCCGGAGGCCGACCTCCTCCTCCAGCTCGATCAGCCCGCGGCGCAGGGGATCCTCCGCCCCTTCAAGTTTTCCCGCGGGCGCCTCCAGCAGGTCCCGGTTCAGGGCGATGCGGAACTGGCGCACCAGGATCACGGAGTGGCCGGTGAAGGGCAGCATGCACACCCCCCCGGGATGCTCCACCACTTCCCGGTAGGCCGTTGTGCCGTCGTCCAGCACCACGGTGCCCGTCCGGACGGTGATGATCTTTCCCTGAAAGACGATGCGGCTGTCTGTCCAGCGTTCCATGGCGTTCTCCAAATGACAGGGTGGCCAACACCCGGCACTGTAGCACACCCGGGCACCCCCGAAAAATGGGGGGAGGGCCAGGTTGCACCGGGAGGAAACATGTGGTATACTTGGAGTGTAAGACAGACGGGGAGCAGTTCCAAACGCTTGGCTTTCCGGTCTTGTCAGTGAGTTGTGCGGCGGGAAGTTTTAGGTTCTCCGAGGGGTTTCGTAGGCAGTAGACGCCTCGGACATCAGTTGAATACATGTGTTGTTCGGAGCGGGTTGCAGTTAGTGTCCGTCCGACATGACACCGTTACTATGCGGAGCCGCAGCAGGTTTCCCCCACTTCCTCCCCTCCCCTTCCCCTGTTGTGGCTCCGCACCTTTTTAACCCGTTGGGCCGAGACCTCTTGCGCGGATTCCATTCCTCCCCCGTTTCGGCGATCCCTCCGCATTCTTCTCTTCCCCACCATTTCACCCCGTCCGCCGCCGCAATTGGTCGCACCTCTCCGTTTGAAATCCGTCACCATCTTGATGACAAGCCGAGGGAGGGCTCTCCGCCCGGGAACATCGCCCCGTGAGCGCTGCCTCCATGCCCCGGAGCGCGCGCACAGGGGAAAGGGGGGAGGTGCCGCGGGTCCCCGGCGGCGCGGCAGACGGCGCTTTTGCTATACTTCACGCATTCCATCACCCCCTTCGGAGCAAGAACACCATGGATAAGCATGAAGTGCTGAAGCAACTCGTGGACATGTCCCACTATCTGGGCGACCCGTCGCGCACCTTCGCCATTCTGGGCGAGGGCAACACGTCGGCCAGAATTGACGCCGACACCATGTTCGTGAAGGCGTCGGGCACCTGCCTGGCGACGATGGGCGAGACGGACTTCCTGGAGGTCTCCATCTCCCGCGCGACGGAAATCCTGGACGATATGAACGCCGGGGACGCGGACGTGGCGGCCGCTCTCCGGGCGTCGTTGTGCGACCCGTCGGAGAAACGGATGCCGTCGGTGGAGACGATGATGCACGCCCTGCTTTACCGGCACTACCCCGAGTACGGGTTCATCGGCCACACGCACCCGGTCTCCACCAATGCCCTGATGTGCTCGATCCACGCGCAGGAGGCCGCCATGGGCCGCCTCTGCCCGGACCACATCGTGGTCATGGGCCACAAGTCCGTCTTCGTGCCCTATGTGGATCCCGGCCTCGTGCTGGCGCGGGAAGTCCGCGAGCGGGTGGCGCGTTACGTGGAGGAGGAGGGCGTGCTGCCCAAGGCGATGCTGCTGGAGAACCACGGGCTCTTCTCCCTGGGCGCGACGGCGAAGGCCGTCATGAACATCACCGAAATGGCCGAAAAAATGTCGAAGATTCTGCTGGGCGCGTACAGCGCCGGCGGCCCGCGCTTCATGAGCGGCGCGGACATCCGCCGGATTGACACCCGTCCGGACGAAAAATACCGCCAGAACACCCTCGGGCAGGAAAAGTAAGGAGCGCACCCCATGACACTGAGCGAATTCAAACAGGCGGCGAAGCCCCTCCCGGCCGAATACCGGGCGTGGCAGGTCTTCGGCGCGGGACTGGAGAACGTGGGCCGCGACGG
>JAKPUV010000013.1 GCA_029554925.1 Candidatus Hydrogenedentota bacterium
GGCGGGTCGAGCTTCATGTCGAGGGCGAGGTAGAAGTCGCCGACCGTCACGGGCGCCCAGAGGAACTCGTTGCGGGGGATTTTCTTGTCGCTGCCGCCGACGGCCGCGCCGTCCTCGAAGCGCCAGTATTCCGTGTTGCCCTTCCACCCGGCGAGCCCGGCGGCGGGCAGGATGGCGGCGTCCTCGCGGCCCGTCTTGCCGAGGCCCTTGGCGATGGTGACGGCGGCCTGGACGGCCTCGTTCTTCACCGCCTCGTCGGGGAACTGGCGCAGCACCATTTCGAGCGCGTCCACGCGCGGGATCTGGGCGAGGCCGCTGAGCACGCGCTTCTTCTCGTCCGCGTTGGCGGCCGACGCGAGCAGTTCGCCGAAGAGGCGCAGCCGCTCGGCCGTCTCGGTCTGGCCGAGGCCGAGCATGCGCACCGCGCCGTCCCGCGCCGCGGTTTTCACCGCGGGGTCGGGCGAGGACAGGGCCATCTCCATGACGGCGGGCAGGGCGTCGGCGGTGGGCCATTCGCAGACTCCGCGGACCGCCGCGTCCTTCAGGGGGCCGTCCTGCGCGGCGGCGGCCTTCAGCGTGTCGAGGGCGGCGGCGTTGCCCGTCATCGCCAGCAGGCGCAGGAGCGCGGCCCTCGGCTCGCCGTCGGCGGCGTCATAGGCGGCGCGGAAGGCGTCGGCGATCTCGGCGGGGGCGGTGGACGCGGCGAGGGTGAGCTGCTCGCCCTCGGCGGCCGTGCGGACCGCCGGGGAGCCGTTCACGGTGCATTCCACCTGGAGCTTCTTCACGAGGCCGGGGGCGGTGTCGTCGAAGAGCGCGTTGGACGCGTCCACAACGGGCGCGCCCGACGCGACAACGCGCGCCACAATCTCCGTGACGTCGGCGGAGGGGCCGTCGGGCAGGGCGCCGTAGACGGCCTTCGTGACCACGATGTCGGCGGTGACCTTCCGGCTGCGGGCGCACAGGGCGGCAAGCGCGCCTTCGGCGGCCGTCATTTCCTCCGGCGTGGACGCGCCGGTCAGCCGCCCAAGCAGCATGGGCATCTCGTCCGTGCCCGCGATGTTCCGCAGGGCCCCCAGCGCGGCCAGGCGCACCGCCGGGTCGGGATCCTCCTCGGCGGCCTTCATGAGCGGGGCATTGGGCTCCTCCAGCCCGCCCGCGCCGACCAGCTTCACGGCGAGGGCGCGGGTGGCCGGGTCGGCGTCCTTCAGCATGCCCTTGAGAATCTTGTCGCCCCCCTTGCCGGGAAAGTATTTCAGCGACTCCTGGGCCGCCGCGGACAGTTCCGCGTCCTGCGATCCCAGCCAGTC
>JAKPUV010000167.1 GCA_029554925.1 Candidatus Hydrogenedentota bacterium
GGTGAGCAGCAGCGCACGGCCATCGCTGTATCTCTGGCCAACAAGCCCGTGATGCTCCTGGCGGACGAGCCCACCGGCGAGGTGGACACCGCCACGGCGCAGAGCATCCTCGACACCCTGCGCCACCTGAACCGAGAATACAACCTCACCATCGTCACCGTGACCCACGACCCGCGCATGTCCAACCAGGTGGACCGCGTGGTGGCCATCCAGGAGCGGCGCTTTCTCGACCAGGCGGCGGCGGGGCTGCTGGACGGCGCGGTGTCGCCGCGGGTGGCGGCGCGGGCGGTGGTCGGCATGCTGCTGTTTTCGCTGAACTGGTGGATCAACCATCCGGACGAGGCGGACGCGGAGACGCTGGCGGCCACGCTGAACCGGCTGCGCCTGTCGGGGGTCTACGCGAAATGACGGCGGCGCGGCGATGCCTGTGCGCGGCGCTGCTGCTGGCCGCGGCCCCGCTTTCCGCGGGCGAACCCGGTCCGCTGGACTTCGGCGAGGCCGTGCGCCGGATGCGCGCGGGGAACGAGGCCCTCGCGGCGGGCGGGGCCGAGGTGCGCCAGCGGCTGGAGGAGGGGGCGGCGGCAAAGGGGCTGCGCAGTCCGAAGGTGACGCTGGAGGCGCGCGAGACCTTCCTCAACGACCGCATCAACATCGAGGCGGACTCCCTGGGCCTTTCGTACCGCGTGCAGGAGGACCAGTTCATGAAGGGCCAGGTGAAAGTGTCCTGGCCGGTGTACACGGGGGGGCGGATAGCCGCGGCGAACGCGGCGGCGGCGGCGAAGACGGAGGAGGCGGCCGCGCGGCTGAACCACACGGACCAGCAGCTCGTGACCGAGCTGGCGCGGCGCTATTTCGGCCTGCGGCTCGCCCGGGAGGCGGCGGACGTGGCGGCGCTGAAGACCGCCGCCATGGAGCGGCACCACCGCCACGCGGCGCGGCTGTTCGGCGAGGGGATCATCGCCCGGGTGGAGGCGCTGAACGCGGAGGTGGCCCTGGCCAACGCGCGGGCCGAGCAGTCGGCCGCGGAGCGCGACGCGGCCATCGCCGCGGAGGGGCTGGCGAACGCCCTGGCGGACCCGTCGCCGGGCGACCCCGCCACCCCTCTGTTCATCGTGCGCGATCTGGAGCCCGGGGAGTGGTTTCAGGACGCCGTGGAGCGGGGCCATCCGGCGCTGGAGGCGCTGGCGGCCCTGCGGCGGCAGGCGGAGGAGGGCGTGCGCGCGGAGAAGGGCGCGGCGCTGCCGACGGTCTACCTCTTCGGCCTGCGCGAACTGTTCCCCAACGACCTGACGCTCCTCGACCCCGAGTGGGCGGCGGGCGTCGGCGGCGAGTACACCCTATTTGACGGCGGCCAGGCGAAACACCGCACGGCGGCGGCGCGCGCCCAGGCCGACCGCGTGAAACTGCTGGCGCAGAAGGCGCGGCGCGACCTGCGGTCGCTGGTTGCCGTGCGGCGGCAGGAGGCCGAAAAGGCGCTGGAGCAGCACGACGCCTTCGGCGAGACCCTGGCCCTGGCGGAGGAGAACCTGCGCGTGCGCATGCGGGCCTTCGAGGAGGGCGTGGCCACGTCGGTGGAGGTGGTGGACGCCTCGGTGTCCCTGGCCCGCGCGCGGCTCGGCCGCCTGAAGGCCGCCTACGACTTTGACACGGCCCTCTTCGGGCTGCTGGAGGCCGCGGGCATGACGGACGCCCACGGCGGCTACATCGCGCGCGGCGAGCCGGTGGACGCGCCGCCGCCGTCCGTGCCCCCGCTGGACCTGCCCGCGTCCGCATCCCCCGACCCCAAGGAGACCCCCGCGCCATGAAAGGCCGCCTCGCCGCCCTGTTCTTTCTTGTGCTGCTTTCCGCCGCCGTGACCGGGCTCGGCTGGCTGCTGGTGCAGCCGCGCCCGCGCTTCCTGCAGGGGGAGGTGGACACCCGCAAGATCAGCGTCTCGGCGAAGATCCCCGGGAGGGTGGAGGCGCTGAACGCGCCGGAGGGGGGGCGCGTGAAGAAGGGCGACGTTATCGCCGTGCTCGACAGCCCGCAGCTCCAGGCGAAGCGGCAGCAGGCGGGGGCCGCCCAGGCGGCGGCGGGCGCCCAGCGCGACAAGGCCGAGGGGGGCGCGCGGGAGGAGCAGATCCGCATGGCGCAGAGCCAGTGGCTCCAGGCGCAGGCGGGCGCCGAACTGGCCGAGAAGAGCTTCGCCCGCGTGGAGCGGCTGTTCAACGACGGCGTGGTGCCCGCGCAGCGGCGCGACGAGGTGCAGGCGCAGCGCGACATGGCGCGCAAGCTGGTGGAGGCGGCGAAGGCGCAGTACGACATGGCGCTCAACGGGGCGCAGGAGGAGGACCGCCGCGCGGCGCAGGCGCTGGTGGACCAGGCGTCGGGCGCGGTGAGCGAGGTGGAGTCGCTGCTCGAGGAGGCGCGGGTGCGCGCGCCGATGGACGGGGAGATTGTGGAGCATGTCGTGAACGCCGGCGAGCTGGCGGCGGCGGGCATGCCCATCGTCACCATGATCGCCCCCGAGGACCGCTGGGTGACCTTTTCCGTGCGCGAGGACTGGCTGCACGGCATGAAGCTGGGCGACAAAATCACGGGCACCGTGCCCGCGCTGGACAACGCGGCGGTGGAGATGGCGGTGGAGTATCTGGCGCCCCTCGGCGACTTCGCCACGTGGCGCGCCACGAACATCGCCGGGGGCTTCGACCTGAAGACCTTCGAGGTGCGCGCGCGGCCCGCCGCCCCCGTGGAGGGCCTCCGGCCCGGCATGTCCGTCGTGGTGCCGTGGGGGGCCGAGCCCCGGCCCGACCCGCTGGCCTGGCTGCGCCGGCTCCTGACGGCGCCATGAGCCCGGCCAACGGCGGCGCGCCCCCGGCGCGCGCGGGGCTCAGGGCCGTGGTCCTCCGCGAGGTGCGGCGCATCGCGGAAAGCCCCTTCATGCTCATCTTCCTGTTCGCCCTCCCCCCGGCGACCTTCCTGCTGATGACGGCCGTCTTCTCCCGGGACATCCCCCGCGACCTGCCCGTCGCCGTGTGCGACCAGGACAACAGCGCGCTCTCCCGCCAGCTTGTCCGCGCCGTGGACGCCACCCCCGCGCTCGCCCTGTCCGTGCGCGCGCACGACCCGGCGGAGGGGGCCGCGGCGGTGCGGCGCGGCGATGCCTACGGCCTGCTCCATCTGCCTGCCGGCCTTTCGCGCGACGCGCTGCGGGGCGACGCGCCGACGGTGACGGTCTT
>JAKPUV010000177.1 GCA_029554925.1 Candidatus Hydrogenedentota bacterium
GTTCGCCGCCAAGCGCGACGGCATCTCGGCGCTTCAGGCCGCCTTCACCCAGAAGACCATCCTGCCGGACGAGACGCTGGAGGCGTCGGGCACGATCCTTTTCGTCAAGCCGCGCCGCATCGTCTTCCGCACGGACGACCCGGAACGGGTGACCCTGGTGGACAACGACCGGGGGTACGAGTACGACCCGGAGATCCGCCAGCTCCAGATGTTCGACATCGAGGACAACCCCCGCGCCGACATCTTCTTCCTGGGGTTCACCAACGACATCACCCGCCTGCGCGAGGCCTACGACCTCACCCTCTTCGACGTGGAGGGCGAGCCGAAGGGGAAGCGGGGCATCCGCATCCGACCGAAGGCCGACTCGGGGGACGAGGCCTACTTCATCGAGGTCAACCTCTACCTCCGCGACAAGGACTTCCTGCCCCACCGCATCCACATCCAGAACGACGCCGAGGCGCAGGTGGTCATCGAGGTCGCCGAGCCCGACACCACGGTGCGGCCCGAGCCGAAACAGACGCAGATCTTCATCGCCGAGAAAACCAAAATCGTCGAGAATGACCGCGTGAGCGAGGTCGTCGGCCCGGAGGGGCGGTGGATTCCGGACGCGATCCTCCTGCCGCCCGAACCGCCGAAACCCGCCGCAGCCCCCGCCGCGCCGCCCGCGGCGGTGAAGGAAACGCCGGCCGCGCCCGCCGAACCGCCCGCCGCGCCGGAGGCCCCCCCCGCCCCCGCCGAAAAGCCCGAGGCTGAAAAGGCGGCGGACGCCCCCGCGCCCCCAGGCCCCGCGGACGACGATGCCCCGGCGAAACGCAACCCGAAGCAGATCGGCGGGAAGAAGTCCTCCCAGGACGCCGGGACAGACCGCTGATGCGCGTGGTGCTGGCCAGCGCGTCCCCCCGCAGGAAAGCCCTGCTCGCCGCTCTCGGCATCCCCGTCGAGGTGTGCGTCAGCCACGCCCCCGAGGTGGACCACGGACACGACCCGGAGTCCATTGTGACGGCGAACGCCCGGGTGAAGCGCGACGCCGTGCTGCCCGGCGTGGAAGGCGGCGCGGTGGTGGTGGCGGCGGACACGCTGGTCTTTCTGGACGGGGAGGTGCTCTCGAAACCCGCCGACCACGCCGAGGCGAGGGACATGCTCCGGCGGCTGTCCGGACGCACCCACGAGGTGGTCACCGGTCTGGCCGTGGCGAACACCGCCGCGGACCGCGCCGCCGAGGGCAGCGAAACCACCCATGTGACGTTCCGCGACCTGTCGGATGACGAGATTGCGCGCTTCGTGGAGGTGGTGAATCCTGTGGACCGCGCGGGCGCCTACACCGTGGACGGGCCGGGCAGCCTGCTGGTGGCCCGCTACGGGGGC
>JAKPUV010000184.1 GCA_029554925.1 Candidatus Hydrogenedentota bacterium
CGACCACCCAGCTCGAGCGCGGCTGGATGAACACCAACGCCCTCACGGTCATTGACGCCGCGGCGGGGACGCTGGTCAACACGGTCCTGCTGGACGACGTGGACATGGGCGCGGCGAACCCCTGGGGCGTCGCCTGCACGCCCGACGGCGCGTCCATCCTTGACGCCCACGCGGGCACCCACGAAATCAGCGTGATTGACCGCGCCAAACTCCACGAGCGCCTGGCCAAGGTGGCTGCGGGCGAGCGCGTCACCGAGGTTTCCGCGAAGCCCGAGGACGTGCCCAACGACCTGTCCTTCCTCGTCACCCTGCGCCGCCGGATCAAGCTGGCGGGCAACGGCCCGCGCGGCCTGTGGACCGACGGCGCGAAGGTGTGGGCGGCCCAGTATTTCACCGACGACCTGGCCGTGGTGGAGCTGGCCTCCGCCAACCCGGCCCGGACCGCCGGGCGCATCGAGCTGGGCAGCGCCCCCCTGACGCAGGAGCGCACGGGCGAGCGCCACTTCCACGACGCCGCCCTGTGCTTCCAGCACTGGCAGAGTTGCATCAGCTGCCACCCGGGCTCGCGCGCGGACGGACTGAACTGGGACCTGCTCAACGACGGCATCGGCAACCCCAAGAACACCAAGAGCATGCTGCTGTCGCACCAGACGCCGCCGGCCATGGGCCTCGGCGTGCGCGACACCGCCGAGACCGCCGTGCGCGCGGGCATCCGCCACATCCAGTTCGCCGTCCGCCCCGAGGAGGACGCCGTCGCCATTGACACCTACCTGAAGGCCTTGAAGCCCGTGCCCAGCCCCCTGCTGGAGAACGGAAAGCTCGGCGCCGCCGCCGAGCGCGGCAAGGCCGTGTTCGAGCGCGCCCACTGCGCCGCCTGCCACATCCCCCCGCTCTATTCCGACCTGAAGGTTCACGACCTCGGCACCACGCTGGGACTTGACGCGGGCAAACCCGTGGACACGCCCACCCTCGTCGAGGCCTGGCGCACGGCGCCTTACATGCACGACGGCCGCGCCGCCACCCTCATGGAGGTGCTCACCGTCCACAACAAGGACAACCGGCACGGGGACACGGCCAGCCTGTCGGAGGAGGAGCTGAAGGATTTGGCGGCCTACGTGGGGTCCCTGTGAACTTGACGGCCCATTCGGTGTTTCACCGGAGGGAGGGCTTGCGGGGCCGCCACAGCGCGGCCCCCGGGGGGGCGCCGCGGACGGCGGCCGCGCCCAGAACAGGAAGCCGGAAAGACCGGCGGGAGCAGTGATGAAGGAAAGCAGGAAACCGGCCGCACCCACCGCGCCGGAGCAGTGTGTGAACGGAGTGACGGTGCGTCCCGGCGCGGCGGCGGGCGAGTGGTTTGTCAGCGCGACCCCGGCCCCCGGCGTCACGCCGGCGGCGCTGGGCCGCGAAGTCGCCGCCTGTCTCGAGAAACTCGGCGCCCATGTGGTCTCCATGGAAATATTCGGCGTGCCCGGCGTGGCCCTCGCGGACATCAAGAGGGCCTTCGGCGCCGTTTCCTGGCCCGTCACCTGGGTGACCGAGGGGTGCTCCGCCGCCGCGCCGCTGCGCGGCATGCAGCTGTGGGCCGTAACCGGCGTCCGCACCGCCCCCGTGACGGTGGACGGCGCCGTGGTCGGCACGGTCTTCACCCGCGACGGCGCGCGCTGGTGCCGCCTCGGGGGGCTGGTTCCGCGCGACCTCTCCCTCCCGCGCCGCGACCAGACCCGCGCCGTCTTCACCCTCATGGAGCGCGGGCTCGAGGCCGCCGGGCTGGGCTTCGAGGACGTCGCCCGCACCTGGTTCTACAACCACGCCATGCTCGAGTGGTACCGCGAGTTCAACGAGGTCCGCACCGCCTTCTTCTGGGACCACGGCGTCTTCGACCGGCTGGTCCCCGCCAGCACGGGCATCGGCGGGGCCAACGCCGCCGGCGCCGCGCTCACCGCCGGGGTTCTCGCCGTCCGCGGCGCGCAGGCGGCCCTCGTGCCGTCGCCCCTCCAGTGCCCCGCGCCGAACTACGGCAGCTCGTTCAGCCGGGCCGTCGAGATCGCCGCCGGGACAGGCCGTTTCCTCACCGTCTCCGGCACGGCGAGCATAGACCCCGCCGGCAACAGCGTCTTTATCGGGGACATGGACCGGCAGGTGGAGCTTACCCTCGACGTGGTCCACGCCATCCTCGCCTCCCGCGGGATGGACTGGAAGGACGTCTGCCGGGGCATCGGCTACTTCAAGCGCCTGGAGGACGCCCCCGCCCTGGGCCGCGCCCTTGCGGCGCGCGGCATCGCGCCGCTGCCCCTCATTTCCGCCAACACCGACATCTGCCGCGACGAGCTGCTCTTTGAGATGGAGGTGGACGCGGTCTCGGCCGTCTAACCCGGCGCACACGGGAGCCCTTCCATGAGACTGCTAAAAAGGCTGCTGCTTGGTCTGGCGGTGGGGGCGGCGCTTTCCGCCTCCGCCTTCACCCTGCTCGTCGGCCCGTGGCCGGTCTACCGGAACGCGGGGTACCAGAGCACCGCGTATTTCCGGGAGGCCGTGGCCGGTTTGGACGCCGCGGCCGCGCGAAGCGGAAGCGGCCGGGCCGCGGGCGCGCTCACCGCCGGATGGGCCGAGCGCGACATCACCCCGGAACCCGGCCACCCCATGGCGGGCTACGGCTCCCGGCCCAACGACAAGCGGTCCACGGGCGTTCACGAGCGCCTCTTCGTGCGCGCTGCCGCCCTCGGCGACGGGACCGACACCGTCGTCCTCGTGGGCTCCGACATGCTCCAGACGCTGCCCAATCTGCTGGAAATGGTCGAGCCCGTTGTGGCGCGCGAGACGGGCCTTACCAACGCGAATATCATGTACACCAGCAGCCACACGCACTGCGGGCCCGGCGGCCTGGCCCCCGGGTTCGCCGCGGAGGCCTCCTACGGCCCCCACGACCCCGCGTATGTGGCCCGCCTCGCCGACGCCTTCTCTTCGGCAATTGTCGAGGCCGTGCGAGGCATGGCCCCGGCGCGCATCGCCCACGGCGCGGTGGACGTCCCCGAGTTCATCCGCAACCGCACCCGCAGGGACGGGGCCGTGGACAGCACCCTGCACTTCGCGGTGCTTGAGCGCGCCGACGGGACCCGCCT
>JAKPUV010000214.1 GCA_029554925.1 Candidatus Hydrogenedentota bacterium
CACCGCGCTGCTGAATGTTCCCAACGGCCGTCTGCTGGAGATCCCGGAGACCCGGGAACTGCTCCGTGACCTGGTCATGGAGGCCGCGAAGGTCGCCTCCACCGAGGGCTACCGGTTCACCCGGAGCCTGCCCGAGGCGGCGGAGGCCATGTGCCGGGCGACCTCGGAAAACCTCTCCTCCATGCTGCAGGACATCCGCGGCGGCCGCAGGACGGAGATCGAGGCCCTCAGCGGCGAGATATTCCGCCGGGCGCAGGCGGCGGCCCTTCCGGCGCCGCGCACCCGGTTCGTGTACCAGCTTGTCAAGGGGCTCGAAGGCCGGTGAGGCACCCTGAACTCAGCTACACCAGCCCGGTCCGGTTCACCGCCGCGCAGCGCGTTCAGCTCGCGCTGCTGCCCCCCCTCGCCAAAGGCGCGCTCCAGCTCCTCTGCCGCACCTGCGCCATGCGGGTCGTCGGGCGGGAGATCCTGGAGGACGCGCTGAAACGCGACGGACACGCGGTGCTCGCCATCTGGCACGAGACGCTGTTCATCGCCTGCTGGGGGTTCCGCAACACGGGCGGCCACACCCTCACGAGCTACAGTTACGACGGGGAGCTCGCGGCGCGGCTGGTGCACCGCGTGGGGATGGAGGCGGTGCGCGGGTCCTCTTCGCGCGGCGGCGGCGAGGGCCTCCGGCAGCTCGTGATGGCGACCCGCCTCGCGCCCTTTGTCGGCTTCACCCTCGACGGGCCCCGGGGGCCGCGCCGCGTGGCCAAGCCGGGCATCGCGCTGCTCTCGGCCCGCAGCGGCCTGCCGGTGATCCCCCACGCCTACGTGGCCGCCCGCGCCTGGCGGCTGAACTCCTGGGACCGCTTCGCCGTCCCCAAGCCCTTCACCACGCTCACCATGGCCTACGGCCCGCCCATTCCCCCGCCCAAGTCCGAGCATCCGGACGATGTGGAGGCGACCCGCGCCGCCGTGGAGCAGGCCCTCAACCGTCTGCACGCGGAGCACGGCGACCCGGCCTGACGCCGCGGCCTTTCTACGGTCAGCCCTGGCGCCGGCCGCCCCTCCGCCGGACCACGGCCTGCGCCGCAAGCCCCGCGCCCACCACAAGGACCGTTGCCGCGGCTTTGGCCGCCTTGCGCACCTGGCGGCTCTTCCGGATCCCCGTCTTGCAGTAGGTGGCGAAGTGCTCGCAGTTGTTGAACACGACGCTGTAGTCGCGCGAGCCGACCAGCTCCT
>JAKPUV010000241.1 GCA_029554925.1 Candidatus Hydrogenedentota bacterium
CATGCTGGAGAACCTCGAGGAGGGCGCGCACGGGGCCCTGGTCGAGATGGGCATCCGCCAGCACTGCGCCCGCGTGGGCGCGGAGGCCGGCCTGGAATGCGCCGAGCAGTTCCGCCACGAGAAGTTCGGCATGCTGGACATGGTCCTCGGCACCGACTTCGTCCGGCCCGACTTCGCGTGAGCCCGGGGAACCGCGCCGGGCGCGCGGCCGCCGCGCTCTTCAGCGCCGGGTCGCTGGGCTGCGCCGCCCTCATGACCCTGGGCAGGTTCACCCCCGTTCCCGTGCCGTTCATCTGGCTGGTCCTCGGCGCGTCCACGGGGTTCGTGCTGGCCGGGGCGGCCGGGGGCGCGCCGGCGACCTGGCGCGGCCGGGGCCTGCTCCTCGGCCTGATCGGGTGCTGGGGCGGCGACGTGATCGGCTCCCGCGACTTCATCGCCGGGGCGCTGAGTTTCCTGCTGGCGCACATCGCGTTCATCGCCGTGTTCGCCGCGCCGGGCGTGCGGCCCCGCCGCCTGCTGGCGGGGGCGGCGGTCGCGGCGGTTCCGGGGGCCGCGCTGCTGCGGTCCTTCCTGCCCGGCGTGCCCCCCGGCGAGACGCTGCTGGTCGCCGCGTATGTCGCGGTGATCTCCCTGATGGTGGTATGCGCCTTCGCCTCGCGCGACGCCGCCCCCGTTTTCCTCGCCGCGGCGGTCCTCTTCTACGTCTCCGACATCTTCGTCGCCCGCTGGCGCTACGGCGACGGCGCCGCGATCAACGGCACCCTCTGCTACCCCCTGTACTACCTCGCCTGCAACCTCTTCGCCCTTGGCGCGTTCACCCTCCGCCCGAAAGGAAAGGCGGGGGAGGGGGGGTAGCGGAAGAGGTCGCCGCCTGCTGCGCCCGGGCGCGGACCCACAGGCAGTCGTCTGTCAAGGCGCTCCGGCCTCGCCCCGGTTGACGTGGACGGCCGCCGGTGCTACAGTGCCCGCGGGGGCGCGCGCCCCCGCAACGCGGCGCAACGGCGGCTGGAGGCTTTTCCCATGGGCATGCGGGCGAACTGGATGACAGGGTGCGCGGGCATCGCGCTGCTTTTCGCGGCGGGACTGGCGGCGGCGGCGCCGGGCGGGGTGTATGACGTGACCGCGCACGGCGCGGCGGGCGACGGCGCGGCGCTGGACACGGCGGCGATCCAGGCGGCCATTGACGCCTGCGCGGCGGCGGGGGGCGGCGTGGTGTCGTTTCCGCCGGGGGCCTACCTCACGGGCACGGTGTACCTGAAGAGCGGCGTCCACCTGCGGGTGGAACGGGGGGCCACGGTGCTCGGCAGCACGAACCTCGCGGACTACCCCGTGAACACCTGCGCCCACGCGTCGCGGAGCGACGAGTACACCGTGCGCGCCCTGGTCTGGGGCGAGGGACTGGAGGACGTGGGCATCACGGGGGCGGGCGTCCTCGACGGGCAGGGGGCGGCCTTCCGGGGAAAGACGGCCACGGACGCCGAGGCGGGGGAGGCGTCGCGCGCGCTCACGGCGGCGGGGCGCTACCCGGTCCATCCGCGCTACGCCGTGCGGCCCTACCTCATCCGCCTCATCAGCTGCCGCAACGTGCTGGTGGAGGGGGTGACGATGCGCAACTCGGCCATGTGGATGCAGCACTACCTCGACTGCGACTTCCTCACTGTGCGCGGGATCACGGTGTGGAACCACGTCAGCGGCAACAACGACATGATCGACCTGGACGGCTGCCGCAACGTGGTGGTGTCGGACTGCGTGGGCGACTCGGACGACGACGCCC
Source organism: Candidatus Hydrogenedentota bacterium (assembly GCA_029554925.1). Classification (GTDB taxonomy): domain Bacteria; phylum Hydrogenedentota; class Hydrogenedentia; order Hydrogenedentales; family CAITNO01; genus JAAYBR01. The sequence goes on from JAKPUV010000241.1 coordinate 1,775, forward strand.
TCACACTCAAGAGCACGGGGCCGCGCGCGACGGAGCATGTCGTCATCACGAACTGCATCCTGCGCTCCCACTGCAACGCCATCAAGATGGGCACCGAGTCTGCGGGCGGCTTCCGCGACATCGCCATCAGCAACTGCGTCATCCAGCGGTCGGAGTCCCGGCCGTCGGAGGGGGAACAGCTTTCGGGCCGGGTGGACGGCATCTCCGGCATCTCGCTGGAGCTGGTGGACGGCGGCGTCCTGGAGCGCGTGTCCGTCTCCAACATCGTCATCGAGGGGACCGCCGCGCCGCTGTTCATGCGCCTGGGCAACCGCGGCAAGACGCCGAAGCCCGGCGACCCGAAGCCGGCGCCCGGCGTGATGCGCGACATCGCCGTCAGCAACATCGTCGCCACCGGCGCGGGCGTGGTCGGCTGCGCCTTCTCCGGCATTCCGGGGCATTGCATCGAGAACGTGAGCCTGTCCAACATCAGCGTCCGGTTCCAGGGCGGCGGGAAGACCCGCCCCCTCGCCGACGTGCCCGAGGCGGAGGAGAAATACCCCGAGGCGTTCATGTTCGGCGACCTGCCCGCCTACGGGTTCACCTTCCGCCATGTGCGCGGATTCACCGTGCGCGATGTCCGGCTCGGCTTCGACGCGGACGACCCGCGCCCCGCCGTTGTGTGCGACGATGTGGAGGGGATGCGGCTCGACGGGCTCCAGGCGCGGGCGGTCCCCGGCGCGGCGGCCCAGGTGCTCCTGCGCGACACGCGCGACCTGCTGGTCACCGGCTGCACCGCGGACGCGGCGGCGGCCTTCCTCGCCGAGGAAAGCGGCTGTGACGACATCCGCCTCATGAACAACGACACGGGCCGCGCAAAGAAGGAGCGGGTGAAGGCGAGGTGAAAAGGCCCCCCTGCCGGACCGGCGCGAGGCCGTTGTGGGTGAGGCTGTTGAAGAATCCCTTCCCCAACCTCGCCCTGCTGCTGCAAGTCCTTGTCCTGCGCCACCCGCCCGCGGGGTGTCCGGACTTTTTCAGCGGCCCCCCGGCCCCTGTCTGGTCGGGCTGACGGCCGGTCCCGCGAAATGAATCACAAACCGGCCGCGTTATACCCGGTTGAGCCTGGATGAAGGGCATACTCCAGAAAGGACGCGTCAGGTTATGAGGTCACGGTCTTCCAGCGTTGCGGTCATCGCACTCATCGCAGGGTGCCTCGTTGCCGTTGGATGCTCGAATCCGAAGCCCTGGCCGCAAAGCCCGCTGTACGAAACGCCGGCCAACGATCCCAACTGGGAGGCGCCCGCCAGCAGGGAAGAGGCCATGGCCGCAATGGCGGGGCACTACGCCCACTTTGACGTGGTCGCCTACGACGGCGAGACGCCCAACGGCCCCCTCTCGACCTTTGTCATTTCCTACGGCTTCACGGACCTGGTCATCGAAAACGGGGAACTTGTCGAGTACGACCGCTTTTGCCATGCGGAGCACAAAGCCAACCAGAACATGGTCACCTCCTTTCCCGACGCGGCCACCCAGGCCATTCTCCCCCGAAGCGCCATCGTGGACGTCTACGAAGAGGGCGGGGCATGGAAGATATGGCGCCCCGCAACGCCCACCCTGATCGGGATCGGCGGGGATCCGGACCTGCCGCTGTCCATGGACCCCGACGACCCGCTCATCCGCGACGATGACGGGGACGGAAAGCCCGGCGTCACCGTGTTTGTGAAACTGTTCGGGCTGATCGGGGGGGAGATCTATCTGGCCCGCCGCGAGATATTCCAGAACGACCTGACGCTCTTCTCCGACGGCAGTCTGCGCGGCACGGTGGTGGACGATTCAGAGCAGCTGGTGGTCGGCGCATCCCTGGGAATCCTGAACGCGCCCAACGATCCGGACCAGTGGGACGACCCCGGCCTGAATCCGATCCTGCTCGTTCCCATTCCTGACGACATCGACACCTGCGAAGAGCTCATGGCGATGCGGGATGCGTTGTTCCCCCCTGAGCCTGAATTCTGACGTTGTTTTCGGCGCAGCTCCTCCCGGGAACGCCCGCAATGTAGACGCGCCATCTTGGCGCGTTCTTGGGGTTTTCGTTGAACCGAAGAACGCGCCAAGATGGCGCGTCCACGTTTCCCGTCCTCGGCGGTCCGGGGTTTGCCGTACGAACGGCCCTATGCGCCGGCGAAGAGCTGCTGGTCGAGGCTGCGGTACTGGACGGCCTCGCCGACGTGGTTCTCGCGGATGATGTCGGAGCCCTCGAGGTCGGCGAGGGTGCGTGAGACGCGGAGGATCTTGTCGTAGGCGCGGGCGCTGAGGCCGAGGCGGTGCAGGGCGCTCTCCAGCATCCCCTTCGCGCCCTCGGTGGTCACGCAGTGCTTGCGGATGGCGCGGGTGTCGAGGTGGGCGTTGCAGGTGTGGCGGCCGCCGAGGCGGTGCTGCTGCCGGTCGCGGGCCTCCTGCACCTGGGCGCGGACCTCGGCGCTAGTGGGGCCGCTGGCGCGGTGGTCCGTCAGCTCCTCGAACGAGAGGGGCGGCACGTCCACGTGGATGTCAATGCGGTCGAGGAGCGGCCCGGACACGCGGCCCATGTAGCGCTGCACCTCGCCCAGGCTGCACCGGCAGACCTTGCGCGGGTCCGTGCGGCAGCCGCAGGGGCAGGGGTTCATGGCCACCACCAGCATGAAGCGGCTGGGGTAGGTGACGGAGTAGTTTGCCCGGCGGATGTGGACCTGGCCCTCCTCCAGCGGCTGGCGCAGCACCTCCAGCGTGGCCCGGTTGAACTCCGGCAGCTCGTCGAGGAAGAGCACGCCGTTGTGCGCGAGGCTCACCTCGCCGGGGCAGGCCGTCGGCCCGCCGCCGCCGCCCGCGATGGACACGGTGGTCGAGGTGTGGTGGGGGCTGCGGAAGGGCCGCGTGACCACGAGCGCGTCGCGCCGCGCGATGCTCGGCATGACGCTGTAGATGCGCGTGGTCTCCAGGGACTCCTCGAAGGTCATCTCGGGCAGGATGCCCGGCAGGCGCGACGCGAGCATGGTCTTGCCCGTGCCCGGCGGCCCCACCATGAGCAGGTTGTGGCCCCCCGCCGCCGCCACGGTCAGCGCGCGCTTCACGGCGCCCTGCCCCTTCACGTCGCTGAGGTCCGGCACCTCGCGGCGGGCCGACGAAAAGGCCGCCGCCACGTCCGTCACATGCGGGGCGATCTCCTCCGCGCCCGAGAGGAAGGCGTGCGCCTCGTGGAGCGACCCCACGGGCAGCACCCGTATCTTGTCCGTGACCCCGGCCTCGCCCGCGTTGTGCCGCGGCAGCAGGACGCCCTCCAGCCCCAGGTCCCGCGCCGTGATCGCCATGGCCAGCGCG
>JAKPUV010000249.1 GCA_029554925.1 Candidatus Hydrogenedentota bacterium
CGCCGTCTCCGCCTCGAACCGCTCCCGCGTGAGCGCCTTGCCCGCCTCGTCCTGGGTCCATCCGCCGACATAGGCGTTGAGGTTCACCGTGGCGAAGGGGCCCTCCCCGAGGTCCTTCCGCACCCGCTCCCGCATGCGGGCCGCTGTCTCCTCCGGCACCCGCTGCCCCAGCGCGGGGTCGGCGGCCATGACGGGCTTGACGGTGGAGCCGATGCCCTGCATGATGGGAACGGAGGCCTCCTCGCGCAGCGTGACGCCGTCGCCGAGGCTGAGCAGGTGCCGCACCACGGCGCGGCCCTTGGGGGTGTTGATGGGGCCGACACCCACGCCGTAGAAGAAAACCTTCTTTCCCGCGAGCTTGGCCAGGGGCAGGGCGATGAGCAGGGAGGTCAGGAAGTTGTAGAGGGGGTTCCAGAACCGGACGTCGAACAGCATGGCCGCCGTCACGATCACCGCGTCGCTGCGCAGGACGGACAGGGCCAGCGGCAGCCCGAAGAGCTTCACGCTCAGGTTCCACGGCATGCAGGGCACGGGGACCAGCGGCAGGTCCGGATAGGTGTTCCGGACGAACGCGGGGTTCATCGTGGGTACCTCGCAGACGGCGCCGGGGAACCTCTCTACGATTTCCCGGGTCACATTTTCGAGGATGGCGCAGTCGCCCGCGTTGCGCCCGCTGTACGATCCGATAATGCAGAATCTCACCATGGTAACAGGACACCTTCCGTGGCGTTGCGCGCCCGTGTTCCGGATGCGGGCGCCGGATTGCCGGCACAAGTGTAAAGGGGAGAGGCCCCCGCGCACAACGGCGGGGCTATTTCACGCCGTGGACGCAGAACATCACCGAGAGCAGGCCGCCGAGGGGCGCGCTTCCCAGCAGCCGGTCCACACGGTCGTACACGGGGACCAGCGCGCGGGGGCGGTTCGGCGTGTAGATCAGGGGATCCGAAGCCGCCTCGGCCACATGCAGGCCGCGCAGACAGCCGAGGATGCGCTCCCGCGTGGTCTTCATCGTCCCCACCTCCACCTTCGGGTTGCGCAGGTACCCGAGAAAGTGGACCGGGTAGAACCGCTTCGGCTCCAGAAAGCAGAACCGGCCGCCCGGCTTCAGCACGCGCAGCAGCTCCCGAACGCCGTCTAAGGGTTCGGCCAGATGGTGCAGCACGGCCACGCCGAACACCGCGTCGAAGGACGCCTCCTGAAACGGGAGCGCCGTGGCGTCCGCCGCCGCGAAAAGGCCGTCCCGCAGTTCCGGGCGTCCGCGCTGGACGAACTCCAGCAGGCCGGGGGAGATGTCGAGCCCCGCGTAGGCGGCGCCGGTCTCCGCCACGGCGGCCGCGTGGCTGCCCAGGCCGATGCCGAACTCCAGCACCGTTTTGGCGGGACCGCCGGCGGAAAGCCCGAGGTGCCGCAGCACGGCCCCGCACTTCTGGAGATGGTTGCGGCTGTGCGAGCGGTTTGACAGGTTGCCCCCGCCGCGGCGGGCCATGGCGTCGTAGTACTCGGCGTTCTCCCGGGCCGTCTCCGCCAGATGGGGCGGCAGCGCCGTCAGCAGCCCGTCCGCCGTGAGCGTCATGCGCAGCCCGCACGCGCCGCAGCGGCGCGAGGCGCCGTCCTCCTCCTCGCGCAAATGCTCGGGCGTGGCGCACACGGGGCACTGCGCGCGCGCGCGGACAATCTCTTGCAGCAGGGGATGCATCATTCCACGCTCCGTACGGGTTCGTCCCTCTTTGCGGCGGCCCGCCCCGCGGCGGCAAACATGCGCCGCACCCACCACCAGCTCAGCACGACGTACGGCACGTAGGCCAGCGACGTGGCCGTCGCCGCGCCCGCCGCGCCGAACCGGGGAATCAGCACCAGGTTCAGCGCGAGATTCAGCAGCACCGAAAGGGCGAGGCACCCCGCGCGGACCCAGGCGCGGCCCCGGTAGTCCAGGATGCCCGTGTAGACGCGGGAGATGCTCATGAAGAAGACAAAGGGGGCAAGGAGCTTCATGGGCACGCCGACGCCCGCGAACTCCGGCCCGAAGATGCCGACCAGGACCGGCTCGGCAAAGAGCAGGATGCCGATGCAGCAGGCGGCGTAGAAGCCGACGGCGATGCCGACCAGGCGGTTCAGCAGGGGCACGAGCGCGGGCAGTTCCTCGTCCTTCGCGTGGGCGAAGACCTGGAGGGTGCTCATGGCCAGCAGCACGCCGCCGTGCATCATGCGCGCCGAAATCTCCTTGGCCGGGGCAAAGAGCCCCACCTCCGCGTCCGTTGTCAGCCAGCCCAGCATGAGGGTGTCGAGTTCCACCGACAGCGCGAGGCCCAGATGGGTCAGGAACATGGGCGCCGCGTAGGCGACCATGGGCACGACGGGCAGGCCGCTCAGGGAGTACCCGCCGGCCGGCCGGAGAAAGCGGCGGTCCAGCACGAGGAAGGACACGGCGGCGCACAGGGCCGTGGCGATGATGAAGGCCGTGACGGCGGCCCAGGGCTGCGGGAAGACCCGCACCAGCGTCACGATCAGGACGAGGCGCAGCGCGTAGTCCAGGAAGCCCGTGGTGAAGGTGAAGCGGAGGCGGTGGAGCCCCTCGAAGACCAGTTTGAAGAAGTCCGTGGCTCCCTGCGTGAACACCAGCAGCGCGCCGAGGCGGAACAGGGGGATGAATTCGGGGCGCTTCATGGCGGCGCACAGCGGCCCCGCCAGCGCCAACAGCCCCAGGGCGAACAGGGAGGAGGAGACCGTCTGGAGCGCCAGCCCCGCAACCACGGGGGGACGGATGTCCCCGCCG
>JAKPUV010000265.1 GCA_029554925.1 Candidatus Hydrogenedentota bacterium
GCCAAGGTCGTCAACAGCGGCGACGAGGTGAATTACGAAACCTACCGCGCCCTGGTCAAGGCGAACGTCATTGACCCGGTGCCCGGCCTCGAGCAGGACGCCTGAGGCCGCGTTCCGGCGGCACGGACCGCGGGCGCGCGGCAACCCCAAGGAGCGGCATTATGGCGATCGCGGCCTGGCTGTGCGCGGCGGGCGTGTGGACGATGACCGGCGCGGCGGAACCCGGACTGCTGGCGGGCGCGGCCCGCGCGAGCATCACCCCGTTGGAGGCGGGCCTGCCCACCCAGCTCGGCGGCTACGGCGACCGCGCCGGCAAGCCCGCCGAGGGGGTCCATGACACGCTGTGGGCCAAGGCCCTCGTCTTCGATTTCGGCGGGGAAACCTCCGCCGTCCTCACCCTCGACGTGTGCCACGCGCCTTGGTGCGTCCTGGAGGAGGCGGTGGCCAAGGCCGCCGTCCCGGGGCTGACGGCGGACCGGGTGCTCATGTCGTCCAGCCACTCCCACGCCGGGCTCGAAGGCATGATGCTCGACCGGCGCAACGTGGCGGGCAACCCGCACATAGGTGTCTTCAACGAGGCCGTCCTGGACTTCGTGACGGACCGGGTCGCCGGGGCGCTGAAGGCGGCCGCCGCCGACCTCCAGCCCGTGACGGCGGGCGCCGCCGTGGAGGCCCTGCCCGGCATGAACCGCAACCGCCGCGACGATACCCTGCCCGCGGACAGCGACATGACGGTGCTGCGCTTCGACCGCGGCGGCAGGCCCTGGGCCGTCTTCGTGAACTACACCGCCCACGGCACCATCATGACCCCGGAGATCATGCTCGCCTCGGGCGGCTGGCCCGGCGTCATGCAGCGCGCCGTCGAGGAGATGATGCCCGGCGTCCTCTGCCTCTACGCCAACGGCGCCGAGGGCGATGTCGCCCCCGCGGGATACACCGGCGGCAGCCGCTGGGAGATGGCCCAGCAGTACGGGTTCCGCGCAGCCCTCGCCGCCGCCCGCATCGCCGGAGCCGCCCCCACCGCCCCGGTGGCGCGGTTCAGCCTCCGCCAGCAATGGGTGGACCTGCCCGCGAAGACCCCGGCCCCCGACTTCCTGAAGATCGCCGGGGACGAGTACAAGGTGACGGAGGAGCAGCTCGGCCTGCTGCTGGAGGCCCTGTTCCCCGCGCGCGCGCCGCTGGGCCTCTGGCGCGTCAACGACTTCGCCCTCATGACCTTCCCCGGCGAGCCCATCACCGCCGTGGGCGCCGCCGCAAAGGGACTCCTGCGGGACGGCGGCGCGAAGTTCCCCGCCGTGGCCGCCCTCACCAACGACCACATCGGCTACATTCTCACGGCGGACGAGTACGCGAAAAGCGGCTACGAGGTCACCGCCTCCTTCTACGGCCCCGGCCTCGCCGACACCCTCCTCGCCGCCGCCGAAAAACTGGCCAAAGCGAAGTGAAAGGCCCCGGAATAATCCCTTCCGGGGCGCGCGCAGGAAAGGCAGCAGCATGCAGGTGATCATCCGCGAGACGAAGGAGGCCGCCACCGAGCTGGCGGCGCAGGTGGTGGCGCGCCAGCTGGCGCGCAAGCCGAACACGGTGCTGGGGCTGGCCACGGGCCGCACCATGGAGGGGCTCTACGCCCGCCT
>JAKPUV010000266.1 GCA_029554925.1 Candidatus Hydrogenedentota bacterium
GCCAAGGTCGTCAACAGCGGCGACGAGGTGAATTACGAAACCTACCGCGCCCTGGTCAAGGCGAACGTCATTGACCCGGTGCCCGGCCTCGAGCAGGACGCCTGAGGCCGCGTTCCGGCGGCACGGACCGCGGGCGCGCGGAAACCCCTAGGAGCGGCATTATGGCAATCGCGGCCTGGCTGTGCGCGGCGGGCGTGTGGACGGTGACCGGGGCGGCGGACCCCGGCCTGCTGGCGGGCGCGGCCCGCGCCAGCATCACCCCGCTGGAGGCAAACCTGCCCACCCAGCTCGGCGGCTACGGCGACCGCGCCGGAAAGCCCGCCGAGGGCGTGCATGACACCCTGTGGGCCAAGGCCCTCGTCTTCGACTTTGGCGGGGAAACCTCCGCCGTCCTCACCCTCGACGTGTGCCACGCGCCTTGGTGCGTCCTGGAGGAGGCGGTGGCCAAGGCCGCCGTCCCGGGACTGGCGCCGGACCGGGTGCTGATGGCGTCCAGCCACACCCACGCCGGGCTCGAGGGCATGATGCTTGACCGGCGCAACATCGCGGGCAACCCCCACATCGGCGTCTTCAATGAAGCCGTTCTGGATTTCGTGACGGACCGGATCGCCGGGGCGCTGAAAGAGGCCGCCGCCGACCTCCAGCCCGTGACGGCGGGCGCCGCCGCGGAGGCCCTGCCCGGCATGAACCGCAACCGGCGCGACGACGCCCTGCCCGCAGACACCGACATGACCGTGCTGCGCTTTGACCGCGCCGGGAAGCCCTGGGCCGTCCTCGTGAACTACACGGCCCACGGCACCATCATGACCCCGGAGATCATGCTCGCCTCGGGCGGCTGGGCCGGCGTCATGCAGCGCGCCGTCGAGGAGATGATGCCCGGCGTCCTCTGCCTCTACGCCAACGGCGCCGAGGGCGACGTGGCCCCGGCCGGGTACACCGGCGGCAGCCGCTGGGAAATGGCCCAGCAGTACGGCTTCCGCGCGGCCCTCGCCGCCGCCCGCGTCGCCGCGGGCGTGTCCACCGCCCCGGTGACCCGGTTCGGCATCCGGCAGGCGTGGGTGGACCTCCCCCCGAAGGCCCCGGCCCCCGACTTCCTGAAGATCGCCGGGGACGAGTACAAGGTGACGGAGGAGCAGCTCGGGATGCTGCTGGAGGCGCTGTTCCCCGCGCGCGCGCCCCTGGGCCTGTGGCGCGTCAACGACTTCGCCCTCCTGACCTTCCCCGGCGAGCCCATCACCGCCGTGGGCGCGGCCGCAAAGGGCTTCCTGCGGGACGGCGGCGCGAAGTTTCCCGCCGTGGCCGCCCTCACCAACGACCACATCGGCTACATCCTCACGGCGGACGAGTACGCGAAGAGCGGCTACGAGGTCACCGCCTCCTTCTACGGCCCCGGCCTCGCCGACACCCTCCTCGCCGCCGCCAGGGACCTGGCAGGGGAAGAGTGAAACTCCCCGGTCTGGGTTATAATGTCTTTGAAACTGAATGCGTTACGCCTGCGGGCCCGACAAGGAGCCTCATGATGAGCGAAATCATCTTTCTGGTGGAGGAAGCCCCCGAGGGGGGGTACACCGCCAAAGCTGTCGGTGAAAGCATCTTTACGGATGCGGACACGCTTGAAGAACTTCATGAGAATGTGCGTGACGCAGTATGCTGCCATTTTGAGGAGGCGGTTCGCCCCAGACTGGTGCGCCTCCACTTTGTCCGTGAGGAGGTTATTGCCGTTTGAGACTTCCAAGAGACGTTTCAGGGCAAGAACTGGCCCGCAGACTGGAGGCTCTTGGCTACGTGGTGACCAGGACCACGGGAAGTCATCAGCGACTGACCACCTCTGTGGGTGGCGAGCACCATGTAACCGTTCCCCTTCATTCCCCGTTGCGGCTGGGAACACTGGCAGCCGTTCTCTCCGATGTTTCAGCACACTTTTCGTTGTCGCGCGAGGAAATTCTGGAACGTCTTTGGGGCAAGTAAGCAGTCCGCTTCTGTCGCTTCGCCCTTGGCAACCCGGACGCGATTGCGCCACGGCCTTGGCTGCCGAGTACAGGAAACAGAAAGAACATTCTCATGCAGGTGATCATCCGCGAGACGAAGGAGGCCGCCACCGAGCTGGCGGCGCAGGTGGTGGCGCGCCAGCTGGCGCGCAAGCCGAACACGGTGCTGGGGCTGGCCACGGGCCGCACCATGGAGGGGCTCTACGCCCGCCT
>JAKPUV010000276.1 GCA_029554925.1 Candidatus Hydrogenedentota bacterium
CAGCACCCGGACCGCCAGCCGGTTCGCGTCCGCACGCACCGCCTCGGTGATGTCCAGCGTGAAGGGTGTCTCGCCGCCCTCATGTTCGCCGACGGGCGTGTCGTTCAGCCAGACCTCGGCCAGATAGTCCACGGCGTGGAAACGCAGCAGGCACCGCCCCCCCTCGTACGGGTTTTGGGGCGGCGTGAAGGCATGCCAGTACCACGCGACGCCATGGTAACCGGGCAGCGCCTCCTGGAGGATGCCGGGCACGCGCACGGGCTTCGCATCCGGCCGGGGACCGTTCCACCACGATTCCTCCCGGCCCGTGTTGCCCAGGTCCGCGGCGACGACCCAGCCGCCGCCCTCCAGGGAAAGCAGCGTGGAGGGAACGCTCTGGGCGCCCGCCACCGTGGCAACCGCAAGAAGAACCCCCGCAACCCCGAGACCGCGCATGGTGTCACCCTCCGATGTCCGGCACGCTTCCGGCCCGGCTTCCCGCGGGCGGACAGGCGTCCCGGGGCCGGACCGAGACTGCCATGGTATACCCGCGTGTCCGCCACGGCAACTTTCAGCGTGCTATGATGCCGCGGGGACGACCCCAGGGAGAGAACGCCATGCTGTCCATTGTCGCCGTCGTGATGGTGGTCGCCAGTTTCGGAATCGGGGACGAGGTTGACCTGAACGCCGTCTGGGCGGAACGGGCCTTTGCGGACAACGCGGAGAGCCTGCGCCCGGGCCGGGTGGCCGTCCTGTACGAGGACAGCGTCGGGGAGACGAAGTTCGGCGTGAACTCAGTGGGGAAACCGCTGCGCGTGGGCGAAAAGACTTTCGGGCGCGGCATCGGGGTGAACGCCCACTCCGTTCTCCGGGTCCTGCTCCCCGGCCCGGGGCGCGTGTTCCGCGCCGAGGCCGGCCTGGACCGCAACGTGGACAACTCCCCCGCGTCGGTGCGTTTCCGCGTGGAGGTGGGCGGGCATGCCCTTTTCGAGACGGACGTCATCCGCCCGGGCGGCGCGCCGGTGCCTGTGGAGGCTCCGCTGGGCGGCGCAACGGTCTTCGATCTGATCGTGGACAACGGGGGCGACACCCGCGCCTTCGACCAGGCTGACTGGGCGGACGCGCGGGTGCTGCTGGAGGACGGGACGGAGGTCTATCTGGACGACCTCTCCCGCGACGGCGACCCCGCCGTAGCGTGGCCGTTCTCCTTCGTCTACGGAGGCCGGCCGTCTTCTCAACTGCTTCCCTCCTGGACCCGCCGGGCGGAGGTTGGAGACGTGGAGGGCGGACAGCGCCGCACGGTCACCTTCACCGATCCGGAGACGGGGCTGGAGGTGCGCGCCGTGGCCACGGTGTTCACGGACGTGCCCGGCGTGGACTGGACTGTTCACTTCACCAATAGGGGAACCTCCGCCACCCCGGTCCTGGAACAGGTGCGCGCCCTGGACGCGTCTTTCGACTGCGCGCCGGGCACCCCCGCCGTTTTCCACAGTCTGCGCAGCACCTGCGGCGTGGACGACTGGCAGCCGTTCAGCGAGCCCCTGCCCGCGGGTCAGCGGCGGGCCTTCGCGCCCACCGCGGGCCGCTCCTCCCTCGGGGCCTGCCCGTTCTTCGACATCCAATGGACCGGCGGCGGCGCTACAGTGGGGATCGGGTGGACGGGACAGTGGGCCGCCGCCGCCGAGAACCGGGACGGCACGGTCTCCCTCCAGGCCGGGATGCAAACCATGCACCTGTCCCTGAAACCCGGCGAAAGCGTCCGGACGCCGCGCATCCTGATGATGCAATGGTCCGGCGAGGAGGTGGAGCGCGCGCACAACCTCTGGCGCGGCACCATGCTCCGCCACATCACGCCGCGGGTCCGGGGCGGGGTGGTCGTTCCCCCGATCGCCCATCTGACCACGGCGTTCTATGAGATGGACAAGGCGACCGAGGCCGACGCGCTCTCGCACCTCGACGCCTGCAAGGATCTGGGCTTCGAGTGCTACTGGCACGACGCGTACTACGGGCGCGACGACTTCCCCAGCGTGGGGAACTACGTGCTCCCCGTGGAGCGCGGGTTCAACAGCGCGCGGTATCCCAACCAGATGAGGGTCATCGCGGAGGCCGTCCACCGGTCGGGGCTCGATTTCCTGATGTGGTTCGAGCCCGAGCGCATTTGTCCGGGCACGCTGATGGCGGTGGAACACCCCGAATGGGTGGTCCTGCCCGACGGCGGCGGCTGGGGCATGTTCAACCTCGCCGTGCCGGAGGCGCGGCAGTACATCACGGACTACCTCAACGGCCTGATCGAAGCCTATGGCCTGAAATGGGTCCGCATTGACAACGCCGTGCAGTACACCCCCCTGTGGGCGAAACTCGACGCCGCCGCCGGGCCCGACCGGGTCGGCCTGGCCGAAATCCGCTACGTCGAGGGCCTGTACCGGTGGTGGGACGACCTGCGCGCCGCGCATCCGGACCTCGCGATAGACAACTGCGCCTCCGGCGGCGGCCGGATTGACTTGGAACTGTGCGCCCGCGCAATTCCCCTGTGGCGGACCGACGCCACCATCGCGCCCCTCCTGCGCGGGGATTCCCTCCAGGCGGCGCTGCAAAACCAGGTCATGACCGCCGGACTCAGCCGCTATGTGCCGTTCAATGTGAGCGGGCAGATGGGCGCCGACCCCTACAACTTCCGCAGCGGATTCAACGGGGGCATCTCCTTCTGCGAGGACATCCGCCCCGCCGGGTATCCCCGCGAAACGCTGCGCGCCGCCATTGCGGAGGGCAAGCGCATCCGGAAGTACTTCTTCGGGAATCAATACGCCCTCACGGACATCACCACCAGCCCCAAGGACTGGTGCGTCCTCCAGTACCACCGGTCCGCAGAGGGGGACGGCATGGTGCTGGCCTTCCGCAGGCACGCCTCCCCCTACACGGGATTCACCTGCGCACTCCAGGAGATGGACGATGCGGCGGACTACGAGGTGACCCTTTCTCCGGGATACGAGCAAGGCCCGGCCACGGTCATGAAGGGCGCCGCCCTGCGCCAACTTGTGATCCCCACCAGCGCGGCCCCGGAATCCGTGCTCGTGGAATACCGGCGGCTGTTGGCAAAGTAGGCTGGAGGAGACACCCGCAGTGTAGACGCGGCATCTTGCCGCGTTCCTGGGGCTTGCCGTCGACCCGAAGAACGCGGCAAGATGCCGCGTCTAGGTTTCCGGCCCTCCCGCAACCGTCACTTCATAGGCGGAATTCCCGCCCTCAGCGTCCTGCACAGCAGGCGATATTATACCCGGGTAATATTGACTTCCGAATATTGCCCGGGTATAATTATGTCCGTTTGGCACCCTCGCCCCTCCCGATGACCGGGCTGGGGCCTCCGGCCAAACAGAAGGAACCCTATCATGACGACCGAAAATACCTACACCGCCTTTGCGGGCGACCGGCAGATTGCCGCCGGGGACGTCCGCACCCTGCTGGCCGGGGCCAAGGCCCATTTGGATGCGGGCGGGGACGCCCTGCTGATCTTCGAGGACCAGACGGGGATCCAGGTGGACTTTGATTTCCGCGGCACGCTGGACGAGGTGCTGGCGCGGTTGGCGCACCACCCCCACTTCACCCCGGCCCCCGCGCCGCCGGTGGCGGAGCGGACCGGCCCCGGGCGGCCCAGTCTCGGGGTGGTCAGCCGCGAGGTGACGCTGCTGCCCCGCCACTGGGAGTGGCTGGAGGCGCAGAAGGGCGGCATCTCGGCCACCCTGCGGCGTCTGGTGGACGAGGCACGCAAGCAGGGCGCGGGCGGCGAGCGGGCCGCGAAGGCGTGGGACGCGGCGGGCAAGTTCATGTGGACGATGGCGGGAAACCGGCCGGGCTTTGAGGAGGCCTCGCGCGCCCTGTACGCAAAAGACCTGCCGCGCCTGGAGGCCCTTTCGAAGGACTGGCCCGACGATGTCCGTGCCCATCTGCTGCGGCTCGCCGCCGTGGCGGCGGGGCTGGAGGCGCAGGCGTAAGCGCTATCGGTCCGCAGCGTCCGGACGGAGCACTTCTTTCAGCGCGTCGAGGCGGGCGGCGCCCTCCTCCAGCGTGGGGCAAAGCCAGCCGCCTTCGTCAAACTCGTTCCAGGCATAGACCAGCACGGTCTGCGCCCGGGCGGTGTCCGGGTGGTCCCGGCACCATTGCAGCGCCTTTCCAACATGCGCCGCCAACTCCTGCGGCGCGGGCGCCCCGTAATACTGCTCGATGTCGCCCTCCTTGACCCAGGGCACCGGCGTCTCCACGCGGGGCCGCATGTCCCACCCCGCCGTGGCGAGGGGCACCGTGTCGCGGCCGACGGCGGCGAAGGCGTCCCACCAGCGCTCCGTGTGGGCGGCGAGGTCGGCATAGGGGGCGGCCTTCGCGCCCGCGCTGGACGCGTAGGCGCCGAGGGCGTCCAGGCCCAGGGTTTCCGCCTGTTTCGCCAGCGTGTCGGGCGACCAGCCCTGCGCGACGATGTAGGGCGTCTTCAGGCCCGCTTCCAGCGTGGCGGCGCGCAGGCGGTCAAAGGCCGCGCGGGCCTCGTCCCATGTCTCAAAGCAGCCGGGGCCGACCAGGTCGTCCACGCTGTACAGATATACAAGGGGTCTGCCGTCCAGCACCGTCTGGTAGGACTTTTCCCGGAAGAGGGCGACATAGCGACGGACTTTTCCCTGCCAGGCGGCCGTTCCCCCTCCGCCCTCCCATCCCCCCTGCAGGTTAAGGCAGAAGCGGACCTTGTCTTTGTGCGCGCTGGACAGGTAGAGCCGGAGCCCGCCGCTCAGGGCGTTGTCCTCGGGGTAGATGACGAAAGCCCAGTAGTTTAGGCCCGCGGCGTGGGCGTATTCGATCTCCCGGTCCATGATTTCCTGCGTGTCGCCCCGCGCCTCGACGGCGTTCTCCCCGGTCACCTTCCCGAAAAAGGGCAGCCGGTAATGCCACCGGGCGGGGGCCAGGGTTTTCTCCACCGTGAGCCCGACATTGGACGCGGGACCGTGCCACGCGTCCCACCGGATCGCGCCCACCGTGGGCCGCGCGGCGGCCGGCTGCGCGCCTGCCGGGAAGGAGGCCGCCAAGCCGGCCATGACGCCCGCCAGAAGGGCCGTCCACGCTCCCCGCGCCGTCATTTGGAACCGGTTCCGGCGTCCGCAAGGACCACGCGGAACCCCACGTTGAACACGCCCTGCCAGGGGGCGTATCCGATGCGCGAGGAGGCCTCGGCACGGTGGGGACGGTCGTACCACGAGCCGCCGCGCACGGCGCGGGTGTCTCCGCCGCCGTCCGGGGCGAAGGGGGAACTGGTCCATTCCCACACGTTTCCGTGGAGGTCGTGGAGGCCGAAGGCGTTGGCCGCGTAGCGCCCCACAGGGGCGGCCACAAACATGCCGTCGTCGAAGCGGGTGTCCCGGGGCACCCAGTCATCGTAGGGCCCGGCGTTCTCCAGCAGGTTAACCTGGATGTAGTTGTTCCGCGCGTACTCGCGCAGGCGGATGTCGCCCAGGTTGGCGTGGCCCGAGAAGTCGGCGTCCGGGCCGCCGAAGGAAAACGGCGTGTCCGCGCCCGCGCGGCAGGCGTGTTCCCATTGGGCCTCCGTCGGGAGCGCCGCGGCGGCCCCGGCCCGTTCGGAGAGCCACCGGCAGAAGGCCTCTGCCTGCCCGCAGGAAACCCGCACCACGGGCTGCTCCGGCCCGTTCAGCGGGTACCCGTGGATGCCGAACTGGTAGGCGTGCATGGACTCGATCCCGCTGTCGTGGGCCGGGTCAAACCGGGCGTACTGCGCGTTCGTCACCTCGCAGCGCCCCATCCAGAAGGACGCGTCCACGGTCCGGGTCTCCACCGGCCCGTCAGGGGAGGCGGTACGTTCGATGCGTCCCGCGGGGACGCGCACAAAGTCCATCGTGACGCCGCCGCCCAGATCAACCGTGCGCACGGTGCCCGCCTGCGGGTCATCGGCAACCACAACGGCTTTCACGATTTTGGGCTCGGGCGTGGACGGGGGTTTTGGGGAGTCCCCGCGCGGGCGCAGGGCGAACTCTGTCGGGAAAACCGCCTCATAATCCACGTCGAGGTTCGCGTACTTCCTCGCCAGTTCGCGGCGGCGCGCCGCAACCTCCGCCACCGCCTCCGGCCCCGGGGCGGCTCCCCATTCACCGTGGTACGGCGTGTTGAGGTCTATCCAGGTGGTAAGACGGTCCCAAGACTCCGGATCAAGCGTGACTCCGTGGTGTCCGTTTTCGATCATCTGGACCAGCTCCGTGGTTCCGGCGTGGAACTCCATGGGCTTCAGGAGGCGCAGGTCACTCTCGATACCCGGCCGCCGCACATACCGGTGTAGGGAGGCGTAGGCCACGGAAAACTTCCCCGCCCAGTTGGCCGGACCCTGGCCGGGATAGGCGCTTTTCCAGTCCTGAATCTGAACCGTGCCCCGCAGGTCCGGGCGGTCTTTCTCCGTGCCGTCATGGCATTCCACGCAGTGGCGGTCCAGCACGGGCTGCACCTCGCGGGCGAAGCTGAACCCGCGCACGGGACCCCGCCACGGCGCGACGGGCCGGGGGGGGCGCCGGGACGCCAGCGTGGACTTCGACGGCGGCGTCTCGTCCTTCTGCTCATGGCAGCCCACGCAGGAGAGGCGCTCGCCGGGCATGGCGGTGAACCAACTCCGCATAATTTGCACGGCGCGGCCCTTTTCATCGAGAGGCTGCACGGCGACGGGGGTGTTCGCGGGCACCGTGAACTGCGCGGAGCCGTCCTCCTCGACGGGGACGGTGCCGAGGATGCGCTTCACGTCCCAGGGGCCGTCCATGCCGACCACGCCCAGCAGCCCGCCGGTCTTGCGGTAGCAGAAGGCGTAGGACAGGACACGCAGGGACTTGACGGTTCCGCGCGGCACGCCGGCGAGGCCGGGGCCGGCGTAGATGTCCGCAACATAGACGACGGCATCCTTTTCACCGGGCTTGACCCGGTCCGGGATGACCGGCGGTCTGGGCGCGGACCGCAGGGGCAGGGGCTCCAGCAGGGCCTGTCCGGGCTCCTCCCGCAGCAGGGTCATGTTGTCAAAAACATCCACCAGATACACGCCCCACAGCGCGCCGGGCGCGGGCTGGCACGAGACGAGAAAATACTTGTCGCTCAGGGGGTAGGGGTGCAGGAACTTCGGCCAGGAATTGTCCACGAGATTGTCGGCGATGATTGGCTCCACGGTCCTTCCCCGGCCGGGGATGCGCTGCACCGCGCCGTCCGCCTCGCGGCGGCCGCGGGCGGGGTCGAGCAGGACCAGCTCGCCCATGCGCGGCACGCCGTGGTGGCCGGAGACAATGGCGCAGACCGCCGTGGGGTGTCCGGGAAGCGGGCGCGCGTACATGACCGAGGTCGGCCAGTAGGAGTTGCTGCCGTAGTACTCCACCTGGTCCGTGCCGTCGGGGTTCATGTGGAAGAGCATGCGGGAGTTGGAGTGGGGCAGGTCGGCGTACTCCCAGCGGGTGTACAGGACGCGCCCGTTGTTCAGGACGGCGGGGCTCCAGTCGTGGTCCTGGTCGAAGCAGAGCTGCCGCACGCCGGAACCGTCGGCGTTCATGATGCAGAGGTTCGCCACGCTGTCCGACCCCGCCACGCAGGGCACGCCCTGGTAGCAGGCCGTGGAGCCGTAGACGATGCGGCCGTCGGGGAGGTAGCAGGCGTCGTAGTTGTCGACGTCGGGCTCGTCGCCCGGCGTGACCTGGCGCAGCCCGGAACCGTCGGTCCGGATCTCCCAAATCTGCGACCGGCCGTGCGTTCCGGGCATGGAGAAGAGCAGGCGGTCCCCGTCGTAGTGCAGGTCCACGTCGCCGACGAAGAGCGTTTCCGACGGCTTGTACAGCGTTGACATCGGGGCGTCGGGCGCGCCGGGGGCAAAGACGGCGATGTCGTTGCGGTAGTTGCGCAGGGGGAGGGAGCAGTTGCCCTGCCAGTTCTGCGGCAGGCCGAGGGCGGGATCGCCCGCGTCGCGCCGCACGACCAGCAGCTTGTCAAACCCCTTCAACAGCGGGTTGGCCAGCAGGGCCTCCCGCGCGAGCAAGGCAAGCTCCGTTTCCGCCGCCGCATCCCCCGCCGCAATCCTTTCCCGGCACCGGCGGATCCTCTCCAAAAACTTCTCGCCGTCGGGGTAAGTGTCCGGAAAGGCTTCCGACATGTCCTGCACCGCGAGCTCCAGAGCGTCCGGATCGGCCTTTTCCGCAGGAATCCGCGCAGTGGTCTCGCAGGCTGTCAAAAGAATGACGGCGAGGAGTGGAAGGATGCGTGCGGCGGTATGGAGTGTCATGACGGATTCCCGGTTTTGTCCCTTTTCGCGGGGCCATTATCACCGCCGGGCCCGCCCATCCGCAATCTGCTACAGACTCCAGCCCTCCCGGAACACGGGGTGCAGGAGGCGGTTCGCGTCCGGCGCGTTGACAAACTCCATTTTTTCGGGGTCCCAGCGGAGTTTCGCGTCGGCGCGGATGGCCGCAATGCCCAGGGTGACGATCTCGGTCAGGGGGCCGCTGTAGTCGAAGTTGGCCGCCGCCGGCTCGCCGCCCCGGCAGGCCAGCACCCATTCGCGGTAATGGCCCGGGGAACGCTTCAGGGTCTGGGGCGGGCGCGTGTAGGCCTCCATGCGCGCCTTCGGGAGCAGTTGCGGGTCGCTGCCGTAGCATCCGCACATCAGCTTGCCCTTGTCGCCGACGAACAGCACGCCGCCGTCCCCGTCGCCCATGGGGCGGCCCGGCTCCAGTTCGTCCGGACGCGGCGGCATGAGCCCGCCGTCGTGCCAGGTCAGCAGCACGGGCGGCATGCCCTCCCGCGCGGGAAAGGTCCACCGGACACTGGCCGCCGCCGTGGTGGTCTCGGGATGCACCCGGCCCTTGGCGAGTTCCATGGCGTGGGGCGTCGCCTTGGACGGCAGCCGCACGGAGCTGGCCTCGACAGTGTCCGGGCTTCCCAGTTTCAGGGCCCAGACCACGGGGTCGAGAATGTGGCAGCCCATGTCGCCCAGGGCGCCGGAGCCGAAATCCCACCAGCCGCGCCAGATGAAGGGCAGATAGGCGGGGTGGTAGGGGCGGTGCGGCGCCGGACCGAGCCAGCCCTCCCAGTCGAGTCCCGGCGGAACCGGCGGCGTGTCCTCGGGACGGTCAATGCCGTAAGGCCACCAGCCGCCGGGCCGGTTGGTCCAGGCGTGCACCTCGCGGACCTCGCCGATCGCGCCGTCCCAGATCCACTCGCAGACGAGACGGATGTCCTCCATCGCGTGGCCCCAGTTGCCCATCTGCGTGGCGACTTTGGCGTCCCGCGCCGCCTGCGTCATGGCGCGCACCTCCGCCACCGAGTGCGCCAGCGGCTTCTCGCAGAAAACGTGCTTTCCCCTCCGCAGGGCGGCGAGGGCGGCGACGGCGTGGATGTGGTCCGGGGCCGTGATCACGACCGCGTCAATGTCCGCGCGCTCGTCCAGCATCTGCCGGAAGTCGGTGTACGCCGCGCAGCCGTCCTCCGGCCGGCCCGTGTGGCCGTAATACTCGTTCGCCATGCGGCGGCCCGGTTCCCGGCCCGCGATGCCGCGCCCGATGTAGGGCCCCTCCTCGTTCACGTCGCACACCGCCACCACCCGCACATCCGGGTCCTGCAGAAACACCTCCAGATTGTAGATGCCCTGCCACCCCACGCCGATAAACGCCATGTTGATCTTCTCATTCGCGGGGGTCTTGTCCTGGCCCCGCGCGCCGCGGGGCAGGGCGGAAAACGCGGCCAGCGCCGCCGCCCCCCGCAAAAAGGTCCGCCGCGACGGCCGCCCCGTTGACTGCCCCGTGGAGATCGTCCTGTCCCTTCCCGCTCCGTTC
>JAKPUV010000293.1 GCA_029554925.1 Candidatus Hydrogenedentota bacterium
ACGTCCGGATGGGGCTTGCACAGGCCGAGATCGCCGGAGACCAGCGCATGCTCCAAGAAGGGGGCGATGCCCGTGTCGTCCAGGCTGGCGCGGATGGCGTCGCCGTCTGGATAGTTGGACAGCAGGGCCAGCCGGTACTTCGCACCCAGCCGCCGAAGGAAGGAAAGGGTCTCGGGTTCCACCCGCACCACGCGGACGAAGGCCTCCTGACGCACGGCGATCAGGCGGTCCAGCGCCCCCCCGGAGGGCTCCACCCCGTAGACCTCCCGGATGAGCCCGGCGGTCATCTCCCGGACATCGTTTTCCCGGTAGGACGGCGGATCGCCCTGGTAGGGAAACATGCGGTCCGCGTCCCGGCGGGCCTTGTACTGCGCGGGGTCGGGCGGGCCAAACTCGGCCGTGACCGCCTCCAGCAGCAGGGCGTCAAACTGGTCCACCTGCTCCCGCCCGAAGGCGATGAGGGTGTTTCCATAATCAAAGACAACCGCTTTCACAGGGGTGGCGTCAAAAGTCATGGGCACTTCCGGATGGGGGTTGGGTCAGGGGCGCAGTTCGGCCCGCGAGAGGTCGTCCAGCTCGTCCTGAATGCTCTGGGTCACGGGGAACCGGAACCCCGTCTTGGGGTCCAGGTCGAGATCCAGCACCTTCAGGGCGACGGGGTGCTGGTCGCGCTTCCACTGGCTCTGCGCGAAGCGGCGCGCAAAATCCGCCGTCCAGGTCCGCAGCTGGGCGGGCGTGTGGTCCGGATGCCTGCGGCAAACGACACGCCAGCAGTCGGCGAGGCAAAGGCGCCTGCGCGCGTAGAGGTAGAGCAGGTCGTCGAGGATCACATAGGGCATGAGGTCCTTTTCGTCCTGCTGGTCCGGGGCGAGCTCCGCGCTGGGCGGGATGGAAAGCACCTTTTCCAGCGCCTTGATCCCGTCGCGTTTCGCGAGGTGCTCCAGCAGTTCCGAAACAACTGTTTTCGGGACGTTGGCAATGGGGGAATAGCCGCCCTGGTTGTCCCCGCCCGTGGTGCTGTAGCCCACGGCCGCCTCGCTGAGGTTGGAGGTGACCAGCAGGAGGCCGCCCGTGCTGTTGCCCCAGTTGAGCATCATCGCGCCGCGCACGCGGGCCTGGAGGTTCTGCCGCGCCATCGGGGCCACGCGGTCTTCCCCCCCGGCCATTTCGGCGGCCTTGCGCAGGGCGAGCTCGGCCTCGGAATGGATGCTGACCACCTTGAAGGGCACGCCGAGCTCCTCGGCGAG
>JAKPUV010000319.1 GCA_029554925.1 Candidatus Hydrogenedentota bacterium
GACCGCCTGCTGGCCCTCCAGCACCTCGAAGGGCACCGTCTTGCGCTCCATGCCGCCGCGGGCCGCGGGAAAGTCCTTCCGGCTGATGCTCTTGGTCGAGGCGAAGAGCGTCACCTCGCCCTTGCCCGCCGGAATCCCCGGACAGGTGTAGGTGCCCGAACCGGACGCCTCGATCAGGAGCCGCTCGACGGCATTCTCGCCGCGGATCAGGGAAACCTCCACAAAAGCGGAGCGGGGCGCGCCCCCCTGGTGGGAGATCGCGCCGCCGACGGAGCAGGTGCCCGACCCGTAGACGAAGTCCATCCAGGTGACCTGGGAGAGGTCCACCGCCCCCTTCTGCTCATAGACCCGGTCAAACCACGCAGCCGAGGGGGACGGGGCCACCCGCGCGGCGACAAACACCTGGCCGGGGGGCAGCTTGGAAAGCTCGTACTGTCCGGGCGTCGAATATTCGGGCTCAAGAACCCGGCTGCCCACGGTGGACCCGCTCGTCACGCGGAACTCGGTGAACTGGGCGGGGAGGCCGTCCACGACCACGTCGCCCGTGATCGAACCCTTGCGCGGAAGCTGTATCTTGACCTCTGTCACCTTGCCGGGCTCCGTCACAATGACCGCGCGGCCGGAGCCGTATTCGCGGTGGTCGAACAGGAACCAGTTCGGCCCGATGGGAAGGGTGTACACGGAGAACTCGCCCCGGTTGTCCGTGCTCGCGTACTGGAGTTTCCCGCGGACGGTGCCCTCGGGCGTTCCCTGGCGCGGCATCACGCGCACGCCGGACACGGTCAGCTCGTTGGCCCCGTAGACCTTTCCCTTGATGACCGCCGAGCGCAGCAGCGGAAACTCCAGCACCGTGTCGGCGTTCCAGGTGTCGGTGAGGCTGAACGGCACGCCCAGGGGGGCGTAGCCGTGCGCGCGGGCGTACAGGGTGTACTCGTCCATGATCTGGAACTGTTCGGTGAACCCGCCCCCGGCATCCGACTGCGCGCGGAACTCGTCCAGCACGTAGGGCTGCAGCGACTGGTGCCAGTCCTTGCACGCCGCAATCTCAAAGTCGGGGATCGGCTGGCCCGTGCCGGCGTCCGTCACGCGCCCGCGCACCGCGAAGCGCAGGGGAACCCGCCCCACAATGTCAATGTCCACGCGCGGGTTCTTGCGGTCCGTGACCAGCCGCACGTCGTGGGCCAGCAGGCGCCCCTCGTGTGAAATGGCCACCTTGTGCTCGCCGCGGGTCACCCCCGTGATCTCGAAGGCGCCGTAGAGGTCCGTCGTCGCGGAGGGGCCCAGCTGCCGGGTGAGGTCGGGAACCCCGTCGGGGCCCGGATCCGCGATGACCTGCCCGGAGGTGTCCACATCGTACACCGTCACCAGAAGCCCCGGGATGCCGTCGCCGAACCGCTTGTCGCCCACCCGCCCCTGCAGCGCGTAGTTGGTGGGCATTGCCGGTGTGCCGGGCGCCGGCGCGGCGGCCGTGTCGGGGGGCGTTGCCGGCGCGGCGGGGGCTTCCCCCTCGGGCGGCGCCGCGGGGGGTTCCGGCGTGCCGCCGGGATCCGCCGGGGGCGGGGTCTCCGGCGCGGCGGGGGCTTCGGGCTCCGTGCCGGAAGCCGTGGCGACGGGTTCCGCGGAGTCGGCGGGGGCGAAAAAAGCGGCGTATGCGAAGTATCCGCCGATGACGACGGCGGCGAGCGCCGCGAACCCCGCCGCCAAAGCGACCGGGCTCACTCCGCGGCGCTTGGCCCTGCCGAGGTGGGTGTCCTTGCCGGCCTTGATGGCCGCGGTGTCGCCGGCCACCTCGCGCATGATGTGAACCATGCGCTCCTTGTTCGCCAGTTCCGGCGCGAGGGCCGAGGCC
>JAKPUV010000328.1 GCA_029554925.1 Candidatus Hydrogenedentota bacterium
GCGCGCTTTGCGTCGCCCCACACGAAAATGGGCGCGGGCCGCCACCTTTACTGCTATCTGGATTTTGACAAGTCGCCGAGTGGCGGCACCCACATCGCCGTCCCGTTCCAGTACTACCTCCGGCGCGAGGCGCCGGGGGCCTTTGTGCCTTTGGTGCGCCGCGTGGAGGGGATGGAGGGGCTGCGAAAACTGCGGTGCGAGTTCCCGGACACCCACCTGTGGGTGGTGAACTGCAACGGGGAGAACGCGGAGGCCTTCGCGGGGCTCTGCCATTTCACCATGCCCTGGAGTCCGAACCGCTGGCCCGACCTCGACTTCGGCGTGATCGCCCCGGAGACGGTCAACTTCGTGGAGGGGGGCGACTTCGAGAATCCGGACACGATGCCCGCCCGCGCGGGCAACGTCGCCCTGTCCGGGCGCTTCGAAGCCTGGCGCGGCATCCATGCGCTGACGCTTTCCAAGGAACACGGGGGGTACCGCCAGCGCTGCGAGGCCGTGTTCTCGGTGTCCCGCCCCGGCGCGGCGGAGGACGCCCCCGTGCTGGATCCCGACACCCCCCACGTGATCTCGCTCATGCTGCGGTACCATGTGGAGCGGTTTGGCCCGAGGCACACCGACGGTGTGCGCGTGCTCCTGGAGACGGAGGACGAAACGGGCTTTGTGCGCCGCCACGAGCTGTTCCGGGGGCGCTACTATTCCCCTTGGCGCAGGCTGGTCTTTCCCCTGCGGCCGGGGGCCAACCTGCCCGCGGACATCCGGCGGTGCGCCGTGGTCATCGCCCTGGAGAACGCCTCCGGCACGGTGTGGGCGGATGATGTGCAGGTGGAGCCCAAGCCCGCCGCCACCTTTTTCACCAACGGCGCGCGGCCGGGTCCGGAGTGCCCCTGAGCCCGATCACGGCCGCCAGTGCGTGCCCTGGATGCAGGGGGGCTCACCGGCTTTCTCGGACTGGTAGTAGACGGTCCACACGGAGCCGTCGTCCAGTTCCACGGAGGCGGGGTAGCCCATGTCCGGGTCGGGGGCCGTGCTGAGGCGGGTCTCATGTGCCGTGTCCCAGGTGCGGCCGCCGTCGCGGCTGAGGCAGGCGTAGACCCCCATGTCCCCCCAGCGCTTTGCGTAGGACAGCAGCAGCGCGCCGTTGCGCAGGCGCAGGACGTGCGGCGGCAGGCCGCACACGGGGGTGACGCGCGGCGGGCTCCAGGTGCGCCCGCCGTCCGCGCTCTCCGACTGCCGCAAAAAGTGCTCCCCATTGCAGTCGCGGAAGAGGGCGACCAGCCGCCCGTCCCCCATGTCCGCGAGGTGGGGCTCGTCATAGCTGAGCATCTGGGCGTCCGCGGGCACGGGGAAGACGGCGAGGTCGGCCCAGGTGCGCCCGTCGTCCTTCGACTCCTGCAAGGCGACCGCGTAGGGCGACTCCGCCGGGGGGCCGTTCCAGTCCTTCGGCTCGCCGTGGGAGCAGTGCGGGCGCTGGCCGAGGTAGAGGAGGCGGCCGTCGTCCAACTGGACGGGGCCGTGGGGTGTGGTGACGGCGGTGCGCACGGGCGCGCCCCAGGTGCGGCCGCTGTCCTCCGACCGGATCACCCAGTGGCCCTGCCACTCACCGCCGTGGGGGCCGGTGAACCAGCTCACAAGCATCGTGCCGGTCTTGGTGCGGAGGATGCCGGAGTCGCGGTCGTCTATGGGCGTATCGAACACCGTCACCGGCGGTTCCCAGGTCTTCCCGCCGTCCACGCTGCGGACCATCCGCACCTTGCCGTCGTTCGAGAGGTGGCCGGTCCGGTCGCCGGAGTAGGCCACCAGCAGGTCGCCGTTCGGCGCCTGGGCGATGCTCGGCCAGCCGCAGAAGCGGCCCGGCTCGCGGGCGATGACCTCGGACACCGGCGCGGCGGAAACGGCGCCGCCCGCCAGAAGCAGCGCGGCGGCAAGAGGGAAGAGCGCGGAGCGGGGCATGCGGAAGACCTCCCAAGGTTGTGGGGGGCAGTATAGGGCAGCGGGACGCCTGGTGTGAAAATCCTGCAGGGGCCGCGCCGGGGGGTGCGCAAGAATTTCCCGGCGGGAGGGGGATAACGGGAAGCGTTCCTCTTTGCGGCGCCGCGTCGTTGCGTCGAAGAATTCTTAACGCAAAGGCGCGGAGACGCCAAGAGGCAAAGGGAAGGCCACAGGTGCCCACCATTCCCGCGACAGTGGGGACGCCTGGGCCGACGGATTGGCATGGGGCTTGCCAATGATATTTCATCCAGGCCGTTGTGAGGGCCGACGGATGAAAGGAGATGACATCATGAACGAGAACGGGGAAAAGAGCAGCGGATGGTTGCGGAAATCCTGGATCAGCCCCCTGCTGACGGGCTGTTTTGTCGCCACGGCGGGCACGGGGGTTGTCAT
>JAKPUV010000349.1 GCA_029554925.1 Candidatus Hydrogenedentota bacterium
GGTGACGCTTGTGGAGCGGGTGACACGCTACACGCTGGTGGGATGGTCGGCCACCAAGGAGGCCGACGAGGTCAAGTCCGAGGTCATCAGGCTGCTCGCCGCGGTCGGCGTGGCCTGCACGGGGATCACGTTCGACAACGGCAAGGAGTTCGCCCGCCACGCCGAGATCGCGAAGGCTTTGAAGGCGGACGTCTTCTTCGCCCGGCCGTACCATTCGTGGGAGCGGGGGACGAACGAGAACACGAACGGGCTGATCCGCCGCCTGTACCCGAAGAGCGAGTCGTTCGCGGCCATCGGCGAGTCGGATCTGAGGCGGATCGAAACGTTCCTGAACGACCGCCCGCGCAAGTGTCTCGGATGGAAGACGCCGAGGGAGGTGATGGACGCCTACCTTGCCGCAGCCGCCTGAGCGGCGCGGGCCAGCAATGGGTGAAACCGTCTCCCCTTCCCCCGCGCCGCCCGTCGGAATACCGCCGGACGGCGCGGGGGAAGGCGGCCCCACCGTGCCCTTGACGCCCGCGCCCGGTGCCCCGGCCGGCGGCTCAGGCCTGTTTCCCCTTGCAGGCACAGCACCCGCATGACAAACTTAGGCCCGTTCACACCTGAAGGAACCGCGAGCCCGTCAGCCAGTAGCCAGTGTTGCACTGGCTACTGGCTGGCGGGCCGTTCCCCCCTCTGTCCAAAAACAAAAATTTAGATGCGTCGGGCGCATCCCCGATTCACTGACCTTCCGCGCCCAAGCGCGGTTGATGACGGGGGGTTACGCGAGTTAAGAGCTTGTCGAGTGCGGAGCGACTGGGAGCGCGGGCGCCCTCGCCCGCGTTGGGAATTTCTGGCAAGGCGGAGGCGCAGTCCGGCTTGAGCCGACAGATTGCGGGCAGACGCGCGACCGCCGGTTACGCGGGCGGGGCGCCCGCGCTCCCACACTTGCGCCATACGATCAGCCGAAAGCAGAGTCCCTAGCGCGCCCCCGCCATCAACCGATTGCCCGCGCCCGGTCGCGGGCCACCTTGCGCGACTCATCTTTCAGGGTGGCACGCGACCTGGGCGTGCACCGCGCATGAGCATGTCCGAC
>JAKPUV010000352.1 GCA_029554925.1 Candidatus Hydrogenedentota bacterium
GAGGCCCCCCATGCACCCCTATCGCACCCACACCTGCGGCGCCCTGAGCAAGACGGACGCGGGCGCCACGGTCAAGCTCTCCGGCTGGGTCCACCGCAAGCGGGACCACGGCGGGGTGGTCTTCATTGACCTGCGCGACCACTACGGCATCACCCAGGTGGTGGTGAACCCCGGCAGCCCGTGCTTCGCCGAGGCCGAGCGCGCGCGCAACGAGTATGTCGTGACGGTGACGGGCGCGGTGGTGGCGCGTGCGGCGGAGACGGTGAACCCGAACATGGCCACCGGCGACATCGAGGTCGTCGCCGACACCTTCCTCGTGGAGTCCACGGCGGAGACGCTGCCTTTCCCGGTGAACCAGGAGCTGGACTGCCCCGAGGAAACGCGCCTCGAGCACCGCTTCCTCGACCTGCGCCGCGACCACATGCACCGCAACATCCTCCTGCGCTCGCGGACCGCCGCGCTGGTGCGCCAGCACCTGGTCGAGCGGGGATTCACGGAGTTCCACACGCCCATCCTCACGGCGTCGTCGCCCGAGGGCGCGCGCGACTACCTCGTGCCCAGCCGCCTCTACGCGGGCCAGTTCTACGCCCTGCCGCAGGCCCCCCAGCAGTTCAAGCAGCTCCTCATGGTCTCCGGCTTCGACAAGTACTTCCAGATCGCCCCGTGCTTCCGCGACGAGGACTCCCGCGCGGACCGCAGCCCGGGCGAGTTCTACCAGATTGACATCGAGATGTCCTTCATCACGCAGGAGGACCTGTTCCTGGAGTTGGAGCGGCTTCTGGTCCGCGTGTTCAGCGAGCTGTCGTCCAAGCGCATCCAGAACCCCGTGTTCCCGCGCGTGACCTACCGCGACGCCATGGAGCTGTACGGCACGGACAAGCCGGACCTGCGCTTCGAGATGAAGATGACGGACTGCACCGACCTCTTCGGCGCCTGCGAGCTCAAGGTGTTCAGCGCCCAGGTCGAGACGGGCGGCGCGGTGAAGGTGCTCAACGCCAAGGGCGCGGCCGACCAGCCCCGCAAGTTCTTCGACGACGCCGAGCGCCACGCCCGGTCCGAGGGGGCCAAGGGCCTCGCCTGGCTGGCCCTGCGCGACGGCGAGTTCAAGGGCCCCATCGCGAAGTTCCTCAGCGAGGACGAGAAGCGCGGCCTCATCGCGCGGACCGGCGCGGAGGAGGGCGACGCCCTCTTCTTCGGCGCGGGCAAGCGGGCCGAGACCAACGCGCTCATGGGCAAGGTGCGCGCCTATCTCGGCCGCAAGCTGGACCTGATCGACCCGTCGCTGGCCGCGTTCTGCTGGATCGTGGACTTCCCCATGTTCGAGTGGAACGAGGATTTCAACAAGGTGGACTTCTGCCACAACCCCTTCTCGATGCCCCAGGGCGGCATGGACGCCCTGCTGAACCAGGACCCGCTCGACGTGCTGGCCTACCAGTACGACATCGTGTGCAACGGCATCGAGCTGTCGTCGGGCGCCATCCGCAACCACCGGCCCGATGTCATGCTCAAGGCCTTCGAGATCGCCGGGTACCCCGAGAGCGTCGTTAAGTCGAAGTTCCCCGCCCTGTGGAAGGCCTTCCACTACGGCGCCCCCCCCCACGGGGGCATCGCGCCGGGCCTCGACCGCATCGTCATGCTCCTCGCCGACGAGCCGAACATCCGCGAGGTCATCGCGTTCCCGCTCAACCAGCGGGCGCAGGACCTGCTCATGGGCGCGCCGGGCGCGGTGGAGCAGCGCCAGCTCGACGAGCTGCACCTGGTGGTCAAGTACCCGCCCGACCAGGCCTGAGGCGCCCGGTCACAGGATCATGTCGCCCTCGTAGTCCGAGGGCACCGACGCGCCGAGCGCGCGCAGCGCCGTCACGCCGAGGTCCTGGATGTTCGGCGCGGCCTTCGCCAGCTTGCGGTTGCTGAACAGCATGCCCGGGCAGATCGAGCACTCCGTCGAGGCGTGGTCCCCGCTCCACTTGTCCGCGTTCGGCTCGAACAGTTTTTCGCCGACGCCGCCCTTCGCGGCGTTTTTGTGGTTCTGGTAGGCGGCGGCGTAGCCCAGCACCAGGTCCGGCGCGTCGGCCATGGCCTCGCCCCTGTACGCCGACCCCGGGTGAACCTTGTCGAACACCTTCGCGCCCGTGCCGGGGTCCGTGACCTCCAGCAGCGCGGCGGCCAGCTCCTGGACCTGCCGCTCCGCGTCCGCCTTCGCCACGACGCCGCGCGTCTCGCGGCCCTGGAGGTTCAGGTACACCGAGCTGAGGCCCACGGCGTAG
>JAKPUV010000355.1 GCA_029554925.1 Candidatus Hydrogenedentota bacterium
ACCGCCGTCACCGTCACCTCGTGCGTGCCCTCGTCCAGCTCGACGGTCTCCTTCACCTTGATCTCCGTCTGGCTGCCGCGCTGGAAGGCCTTCTGCTCGTTCACGCGGACCTCGGCCACGCCGGTGTCGTCGGCGACGGCCACCTCGACGGGCAGCTCGCGCTCGGCGACAATGCGGGCGGGCTGCATGTCCGCCGCCAAGGCGGGGGCCGTGTCGTCCTTGAGCGCCCCCGTGCGGATCTTCTCCTTTTTCACCTCGTCGAGAAAGGCGTGGGCGCGCTCCGTGTCCACCATGGCCAGGGCGTCCTGAAGCTGCCGCTCGGCGTCGTCCAGCCGCCCCAGGCGCAGGTAGCAGACGCCCAGCTCGCGGGCGGGGAAGTACTCCACGAAATGCAGGCCGTAGGTGCGGGCGCGCCAGGTGTCGCGCGAGCGCCCCCTGAGCGCCTGCTCGAAGTCCGCCGCCGCCTCCTCATGGAAGCCCCCCGCCAGATAGGAGGTCCCCCGCTCGTAATAGCTCCACCAGCGCCCGCGGAACACGCCGTCGGTGACGCCGTACTGCTGGCCGTCCTTCTCCCGCACGGCGGAGGGGTCCGAAACGCACCCGCCCGCGACCAGCAGCACCGCAAACGCGAAAAGCACCCGTCTTTTGTTCATCCCCGTCGGTTCCTCCGTAAGGGCGTGCATTCTTCTGTGGGGCGCGGCCCTCAGGCGCCGCCGGAGGGGGCCTCCCCGTCCGTGTCCATGATGCGCCGCAGCCGTTTCCGTTCGATCGAATCCATCGGGGCGAAGGCTATCGCCACGCCCCGTATGTCCATGCGGGCCACCCGGCCGTCCAGGCAGACCCCGTCGGCGGCGCCGCCCTTGTCCGGACAGATCAGCACGCGCACCCGGCTTTCCAGCGGCAGCGACCGCTCCGTGGCCATCAGAATGCCGCGCTCGCTCAGGTCCACCACCACCCCCTCCACCAGCACCCCGCTGTGGAGGCGCACCTCGACCCGCGCGGCGACGCGCACCCGGTCCGAGTCCCGCTGTTCCGTTCTAG
>JAKPUV010000357.1 GCA_029554925.1 Candidatus Hydrogenedentota bacterium
ATCGGTGTTCATCCCTGTTTATCGGTGGTTGCCTCTCCGGAAAAGGAACCACCTATGAACAGGGATGAACACCGATGGCACGCATTTGAACCGCAGCGGGGATCATTCCAGAGAATGCCCGCCGCGGTTGCGCTTAGAGGTGGGGGCGCTCCCGCGGGCCGCACGGGGAGGGCCGCCGGGGTCGTGGTATACTAGGGGGCGTGACGGCCCCGAAACGGGAGGGGCGCGCGACGGCAAACCGATTTGGACGCGAGATGACGCAAGACGCCGGCAAGACAGACGACCGTCCGCTGAGGGTGGTGCTTTTCGGGGCGGAATCGCGGGAGCTGCGCCCGCTGTTCGAGCCGCATCCGGGGCTGCTGCTGGTGGACCACGCGCCCGACGTGGTGGTGTCCTACGGCGGCGACGGCACGCTGCTGGCCGCGGAGTTGCGGTGGCCGGGCCTGCCCAAGGTGCCCGTGCTCAACAGCCGGCTCGGCCACCGGTGCATCCCCCATCCCGCGCCGGAGGTCATCGGCGCGCTGGCCGGGGGCGCCCTCACCCGCTGCGAGTACACCAAGCTGGAGTGCGAGGTGCACCCGCCGGAGCCGGGAAGGCCCGGGTCGGACTTCACCCTGACCTGCCTCAACGAGATCAACGTGCACATGGGCCGCATCAACAGCGCGGTCCGGTTCCGGCTGTGGCTGGACGGCCATCCCTTCGACGGGGGCGCGGAGATCATCGGCGACGGCTTTGTCGCCTGCACCCCCTTCGGCAGCACGGCCTATTTCAACGCCATCACCAAGGGCGTCTTCAGCCGGGGGATCGGGATCGCCTTCAAGGCGACGTCGCACCGGACGAGCCACCTGGTGGTCCCCGAGGACGTGACGGCCCGCTTCGTCATCACGCGGGGGCCCGCCCTGCTCGCCTTTGACAACGCCCCGGAATACGTGTCGCTCAACGCGGACGACGAGCTGGTGGTGCGCAGGCACCCCCAGAACGCCGTCCTCCTCACCTGCGGGCCCGTGACGCCGCTGCACGAGCCGTTCTAGAAGGAGCCGGCCAACCCCATGGAACAGCCCTACCGCAGACCCACCTGGGACGAGTATTTCATGGAGGTGGCGAACGCCATCGCCAAGCGCGCCACCTGCAACCGGGGCCGGAGCGGCTGCGTGATCGCCCGCGACCGCACGCTGCTGGTGACGGGCTACGTGGGCTCGCCCAAGGGGTTCCCCCACTGCGACGACGTGGGCCACCAGATGAAGCGGGTCGTCCACGAGGACGGGTCGGTCACCGAGCACTGCGTCCGCACGGTCCACGCCGAGCAGAACGCCGTCTGCCAGGCCGCGCGCCTCGGCATCGGCATCGAGGGGGCCACCCTCTACTGCCGCATGACCCCCTGCCGCGTCTGCGCCATGCTCATCATCAACTGCGGGATCAAGCGGGTGGTCTGCGAGCGCCGCTACCACGCGGGCGCGGAGTCGGAGGAGATGTTCCGCGTGGCCGGTGTCCAGCTGGAATACATGCACGATGAGCTCCAGCAGTACGAGTGACCCCGGAAAGGACGCCCCCGGAAACCGCCCCGTCCCCCTGCCCCCGCTGACGGCGCGCCGCCCGGAAACCGCCCGCCGCCGCCGCTGGATGGAGGCCCGTTGGCGGATGCCCGGGGCGGACAACGAGCTGAGCCACAGCACCTGGTTCCGCGCACTCCAGATGTGGGGGCTGGAGGCGGCCCTCCGCGCGGCGGGCCTCTACCACCGGGGCCGGCGCAACGCCCTCGACATGCGGCTCGCCGGGATGGACCTGCCCCTGCCGCGCCTGCCCGCCGCCCTCGACGGGCTGCGCGTCCTGCATGTGTCGGACCTCCACCTCGGCCGGTCGCTGCCCGGCTTCGCCGAAAACGCGCGGTGCCTGCTGGACGGGGTGGAAACGGACCTCTGCCTCCTCACGGGCGACTACCGCTACGGCCATTTCGGGCCCTCCGACCGCGCCGCGGACGACGTGTGCCGGGTGCTTTCCGGCGTGCGCTCCGCCGCGGGGGTCCACGCCGTCCTCGGAAACCACGACACCCTGATCATCGGCGAGATGCTCGAGGCGCGGGGCATCCGCGTGCTGATGAACGAGGGGACTATGGCCGCCCCGCGCGGAGAGCCCCTCTGGCTCGCCGGGGTGGACGACCCCCACCTTCACCGGGCCGCCGACCTGGCCGCGGCGCTGGAGGGGCGGCCCCCGGGCCTGTTCACCATCCTTCTCGCCCATTCGCCGGAATGTGTCGCCGAAGCCGCCCGCGCCGGGGTGGACCTCTACCTCTGCGGCCACACCCACGGCGGGCAGATCCGCCTGCCGTTTCTCGGCGGCGTCCACATCAATGTGCGCGAGGGCCGGCGGAAAGCCCTCGGCATCTGGCGCGAGGGGGACATGCGCGGCCACACCAGCCCCGGCCTCGGCACCACCGACATGCCGGTGCGCTTCCTCTGCCCGCCCGAGGCAACCCTCCTCACCCTGCGCGCGGCGCCCGCCGCCGGATGAACCGCCCCCCCCCCCGCCGCATGGCATAATGGGGGCGTCCAGCGGAGCGGTAATCCATGCCTGACACCCGTCCCCAGCCCGTGCCCGTCGCCGTTGTCACCGGATTCCTCGGCGCCGGAAAGTCCACATTCCTTCTGCACCTCGCGCGCCGGTACGGCGGCCGCCGCATCGCCTGGGTCGTGAACGAGTTCTCGCGGCTCGACGTGGACGGGCCGTGGCTGCGGGGCGAGGGGCTGGAGGTCACCCCCGCGCCGGGGGGCAGCCTCTTCTGCGCCTGCCTGGCCTCCACCTTTCGGCGGGTCATGGGCGGACTGGCCGACCGCGCGGCGGAGGGCGCCCTCGACGGCATCGTGGTGGAGACCAGCGGGCTCACCCGCCCCGGCCCCGTGGACACGATGCTGGACGAGTTTGGCCTGGGGGACCGGCTGACTGTCAGCTCCCTCACCACCCTCGCCGACGCCGCCACCCTGCCGGTGGCCTGCGACGCGCTGGAGGCCGCCGCCCTTCAGATCGCCGCAAGCGACCACATCGTGCTGAACAAATGCGACACGGCCTCGGAGGAGCAAATTGCGCGCGCGCGCGCGCTCATCACCCGTCTGGCACCCGGCCGCCCCATCCACCTCACCGCGCGCGCCGCCGCGGACCTGGACCCCCTGGTGCCCGTGCGCGGGAGACACGACGCCCCGGGCACCTGGGCCGCCGCCG
>JAKPUV010000363.1 GCA_029554925.1 Candidatus Hydrogenedentota bacterium
CACCGCCGGGGACGCCGCCTACAACACCGGGTCGCACTTCCCGCCGTCCTACCTCGCCCTGCGGCGCTATGTGCGCGGGCCTTCCATGGAAAGCGACATGCACCTGCTCACGCCGCTGGACTACCACGCGGGCACGAC
The DNA here is from genome assembly GCA_029554925.1 of Candidatus Hydrogenedentota bacterium. Lineage (GTDB taxonomy): Bacteria > Hydrogenedentota > Hydrogenedentia > Hydrogenedentales > CAITNO01 > JAAYBR01. The sequence continues at coordinate 139 of JAKPUV010000363.1, forward strand.
CGAGCTGGTGCGGCACCTGCGCGCCGGACACCAGGACCTCGTGCTGGACGCCGAGTCTTGGGACCGTCTCCTTACGTGGATAGACCTCGGCACGCCCGCCCACGGCACCTGGGGCGAAATCGTCGGCGCGGACAAGGTGGCGAACCAGCGGGAGCGCCGCTTGGCGATGGCGGCGAAACACGCGCCGAACACCGCGTCCATGGATCCCGAGGACGCGACGCCCGTACCCGCGTTCCAGAAGGAGTCGGCGGACGTGCTTCCGGTGACACCGCCGCCCGCCGGGGAGGCCGCGGCGCCTCCCCCGCTGTCGCTGGAGCCCGCCCCCGCGCCGGGGACCACACGCACCGTGGACCTGGGCAATAGCGTGACCCTGCGGCTGGTGCTGGTGCCCGCGGGCACCCTGCGCATGGGCGCGGAAGGCGACGGGCTGGGGCTTCCCGACGAGGCGCCGGTGTGCGAAGTCACCTTGAACGATTCCTTCTGGATGGGGACAACCGAGGTCACCAACGCGCAGTACGCGCGCTTCGACCCGGCCCACGACAGCCGTCTGGAGAGCGGCGACTTCCTCCAGTTCAGCGTGGAGGAGCGCGGCTATCCGGTGAACGGACCGGAGCAGCCGGTCGTCCGTGTGTCCTGGAACGAGGCGGCGGCCTTCTGCGCCTGGCTCGCGGAAACCACCGGCGAGCCCTTCGCCCTGCCCGACGAGGCGCAGTGGGAGCATGCCTGCCGCGCGGGCACGACGACGCCCCTGTGGTACGGCGGCGTCCGCGACGACTTCGCGGGCCATGCGAACCTCGCCGACGCCTCGCTGGCCCGGATCAACACCTATGATCCGTGGAAACTGCCCTCCGGCGCGATCCACCCGTGGCGGCCCGCCGTGGACACGGTGGACGACGGCCACCGGGTCACCGCGCCCGTGGGCGCGTTTGCCGCGAATCCGTGGGGGCTCCATGACATGCACGGAAACGCCGCCGAGTGGACCCGCAGCCTCTGGCGCGCCTACCCCTGGCGCGACGACGGCCG
>JAKPUV010000364.1 GCA_029554925.1 Candidatus Hydrogenedentota bacterium
GGTCGTGGACCCCCTCGACGGCACGGTCAACTACAGCCGGGGCATCGCCTACTGCTGCGTGTCCGTGGCCCTGAGCGCGGGCGGCGCGCCCGTCCTCGGCGTGGTCAACGATTTCACGCGCCGCGAGGTCTTCACCGGCGCCCCAGGGCTCGGCGCGTGGCGCGACGGCGCGCCCATGCGCGTCTCCGCCGTCACCGCGCCCGGGCGCGCCATCCTCGGCTTCGGCAACCCCGCCGGGTTCGACTACGACGACGCCCAGCTCCTTGTTCTCCACCGCACGCTCAACCGCTTCCACAAGGTGCGCCAGCCCGGCGCCGCCGCCCTCATGATGGCCCATGTCGCCTGCGGGCTCATGGACGCCTTCATGGAGGACGACATCTCCTACTGGGACGTCGCCGCGGGCACCGCCCTCATCCGCGCCGCCGGCGGCTGGGCCCAACTCGCCCCCTCGCCCACCCACCCCTGGGCCCGCCGCATCCGCGCCGCGTCCAGTTCCCAAGTGTGGGCGGGGATGGACGGGATTTTTTAGCGCTGATAGGGGGAACAGGTTCCCATCGATGGCACTGCCGGAACGCCGGGAAGAGCCAGGCTAGAGCCTGGCGCTCCCAGGGGGGCACAACGGGGAGGTCATCCCAGATGCGATGCGCTCCAGCAACACCACGGCTTCGGCGTGTCCCGTACCCCGAACGGAAAGATAAACGTAGCGTCAACGCACCCTGGGATCGCCAGGCTCTAGCCTGGCAGGGGCGCTCTCCACGGCTCATATACAACGCGCTGACCCGAGGACGCGGCTGGAAGGCGAAGACAGGGCCGCCGGGACGGCGGCGCTACGCGGGCGCTGGCCCGAGAAAGCGGCTGGAAGCCGCTTCTACTTTGAGCCGTCCTCCCGCAGCACCGCCGCTCCCCCCTTCTCCGGTGAATGCTGGGGCGCCGATGAGCAGACACAGCGGTCGCCGTAGGTGTCCGGATTAGCCAGCTTGTGCAGTTCTTCTCGGGCTGTCTGGGCAACGATCAAATGCGGTTCCATAAAGGGATGGACGTCGTATTCCCCGACCGTGGGATCGTCAAGCAGGGACTCAAGCACGGGCACGGCCTTTTGTCCGGCGGACCTGGAATACGCGCGGATCGCCACCAGACGCACATACCGGTCGGGATCGGAAAGAACCACCGGCTTGAGGGCGTCCGCCACTTCTGGGTCGCATGCGTACCCCGCCGCAATGCACAGCCATTTCTCCACCTCCGTCTCGCCCCGGCTGCGGGCCTCCTGGATGGCCGCACGGAGCGGTGCCCAGGAGGTGTCTCCCATCTGCCCGAACGCAAGCAGATGCCCGTTGAGTGTGTAGACGCGCGGTGAAACATACGACCCCATAACCTTCGGATACTCCCCGGTGTACCGGATATCCCTGATAAACCGGGCCAGAATTGGGTCGAACCGCGTCCGCACGTCGTTTTTCGCGCACAAGCCCAACAGCCGGACGACCATGCCCCCGCCGGGGTGCGTTTCCGGCCGGTTCACGGCATCCACCAGCACCCCCAGCTCCTCATCGGTCAGGGGAAAGGTGAGCGGCCCCGACTGGTCTGCCCGGTGGAGAAGTTGAAACAGGGCGGTGGTGGACACGGGCGCCTGGTCAGTGCATACAAGCCGCACCAGGGCGCGGTCCGACGCCTCCCCGGGAATCTCGCCCAGAAGGAAAGCCAGCCCCCGTCGGAATGCCGGACCCTCCGGGTTCGCAAGCCGCTCCTGAATGGCGGGCAACGCATCCGGCCCCAGGGAAAGCAACTTCTTACGGCATTCCTCATACTGGACACGGGCATCCCCCGCATCCTCCTTCCCCTCCACCTGTGGGTGGAGTTCCTCAAGTCTCTGAACAAGCTCCGCCGCCTCCGGGGAAACGGCCTCCGCCGCGTGGGCCGCAGACAAGAGAGAGGCAAGGAACACCGCGCACGCAAGCAGCGGAAATAACCGGCCTCTTGAAGGAATCGGCGCCATGAGACATTCTCCTCCTACCTGCGGCCCACCGTGTCCAGCATTTCTTCAAAGTTCTCGTTGCCGACCGCCCCCTCCCCCAGTTCCTCGCGAAGGACGCGCATCAGGGTGTCGCGGGCCGCGTTCCGGATTATGAACCGCGCGGGCGGGAAGTCTGCGTGGTACTCCGTCTCCGTGGTGTCCTCCAGCAGCGGCCGGAGTACGGCCACCGCATCCACGCCCGCCGCCCAGCCATAGGCGGGTATCGCCTGGCAGCGGACATAGCGGTCCGGATCATGCAGCACCACCTCCCGCAGGGCATCGGCAACCGCCCTGTCCCCGCAAAATCCCCGGGCCATGGCAACCCATTTTGCCTCCTCCAAGTCCCCCGCCCGTTCCGCCGCCGTGTGGGCCTCTCTCAGGACGGGCAACGCCCTTTCGGGCATGTGTCTGAATGCCAGGAGAAACTTGTTCAACAGGTATACGCGGGGAGAGGTGTAAGAGCCGCCGACCGGCGGCTGGTCGTCCGGGGCTTTCACCTCCAGCAGGAACCGTTTGAGCACCGCCCGCGCGACGGGCTCCAGATCGTTTCCGTGGCAGCATGCCAGAATACGCATGGGGTCGCCCACCCCCATGACGGGGCGGTCCCGAACCATGGCCAGCAGCGCCTCCATCTGATCGTCAGGCACCCGGAAGGCAAAAGGGCCGAACCGTTCCGCCCGCATCACAAGCTGGTCGCCCGCGGTGAGTCCCACGGAAGGATCGTTGCAGCACAGCCGAAACAGGAAACGGTCCACCTCCTCGCCCGGTATCATGCCCAGCGCGGCAACCAGCACCTGCCGTGTTCGCGCATCCTTCTCCCCGTCAATACGCGCGGTGATTGCGGGCACTGAGCCAGCCCCGCACCTCCCCAATTGTTCCCGGAGCGCCAGTACCCGGTTCCACGAGGCCTCCCGGTCGCCGGATTGCGCGGACTCACCCATAAGCGCATGAATGGCATCCATGATGGCTTCCGCTGAGGGGGGAGGAGTCGCCAATGGGGGGGAAGGCGCCTCCGCGCGGGCCCGCAACGGCACCACCAGGCAACCCGCCGCGCAGAGCATCCCCAACAGCACCGCGCCTGCTTTCCCCGCCCGCTTGTGCATGATCACGTCTTCCTTTCCCCACTGGGAGGCCGGATCTTCTTGCCGCCGGTTTCCAATCTAGCACAAGCCCTCTGTTTTGTCAAAGGGGGCGAGACGAGAAAGGGCGCGTCAGTCGGCTGCATGTGTTCCGTCGGCAGTGCTGGCGACACGCGCCGGAAGGCCAGGCTGGAGCCTGGCGCTCCCAGGGGGGCGCGATGGGAAGGTCATTCCGGAATTGATGCGCTCCAGCAACTCCACGGCTTCGGCGTGTTCTTTGCCCCGAAAGGAAAGATAGCCGCCGGTCGGCGCACCCTGGGATCGCCAGGCTCCAGCCTGGCACGGGCACTCTCCACGGCTTAGATATAACGCGCTGACCCACCATCGCGCCTGGAAAGCGAAGACAAGGCCGCCGGGACGGCGGCGCTACGTGGGCGTTGACCGTCGGTCAGCACCCGTAGGGGCGAATCATCATTCGCCCTCTTTCCGGGAACCCCAATCTCACCCCCGGCCGGGTTTTTCCTCCCCCAGGAGGATGCGGTGCTGGCGCAGGCGCTCGGCGTCGGTGCGGGCGACGGGGAGGGGGTTCCCCTGGGGGTCTATGCCCGCGTAGTACATGGCGGTGGCGACGGTGCCGGGGGTGGGGATGAAGCACTGGACCTGGCGGGGCCGCCAGCCACGGGCCTCGAGCCAGTCGGCGAGGGCGCGCATGTCGTCGTCCGTGCAGCCGGGGAAGGCGGTGATGAGGTAGGGGATGACGTACTGCTCCTTCCCCGCGCCGCGGGTGCCCTCGTCGAAGAGGCGCAGGAATTCCTCGAAGCGGGCGAAGGGGGGCT
>JAKPUV010000368.1 GCA_029554925.1 Candidatus Hydrogenedentota bacterium
CTGCCCCGGTCCAACGACGGCGTGTATCCCGACTGGCCGTGGAACCCCGTGGCGGGGGGCGACGGCCACGGCAACCCCTCGCGCATCCTCAGCATCAGCAACGACGGCACGACCATCGTGGTCCGCACAAACCCCCTGGACTGGTCCGGCGACGGGCGGCGGACGGGCACGGTCTTCGAGACCCGCTACACCCTGGAGGGGCGCGCGGTCCGGATGCAGAACACGCTGTACAACGACGCCCAGGACCACCACTCCGGGGGGCCGGGCTTCGACCAGGAAATTCCGGCACTCTACGTGACCACGGACCTCGAAACGCTCACCTACTACGGCGGCAACGCGCCGTTCACCGGCGGGAACCTTTCGCGGGCCGAGCCCGGCCCGCCGCCGGCGGGGATGCGGCTCCAGGCCACGGAATGCTGGGCGGCCTACGTCAACGCGGACGGCTTCGGCGTCGGGGTGTGCGTGCCCGGCGTCACCCTGATCGGAAACGCCTTCCGGTCCGGCGGCCAGGGGGGGGCGGAGGACGACGCCCCCGACACCAACTACTTCGCCTTCTGCGGCAATTTCAACATCACCCCGCACCTGGTCCGCACGGACACCGCCTATCTGGTGCTGGGAACGCTGGACGACATCCGCGGCCTGGCGGCGGAAAAGCGCGGGGAGACGGCCCCCCTCCCGAGGAAGGGGATTGCGAAAGACGATGCGCCCCCGTGGGAGAATCCCCCCTGGCGGGACGGCCCGGTCCAAGGGGAGAGCGTGGTGTTTGTTGAAAGAGAGGCAGGACTTCCCCCTGCCGCCGACCTCCTGTTCAGGCCGGAGTCCCCGGTCGAACTTTGGAGCCCCACGACCGGGGAGGTCTTTGAGGAGGGGCGCGACTTCACGGTGGACGCCCGCAGGCGTCAACTGGCGTGGATGGAGGGGTCGCGCGTGCCCCACACGCCCCTGGGCGCGGTGTTTCCCCCGCGCGGGCAGGGGGCGCTGCCCCACCGCAACGGCCGGAACGACCTCTACTGCGCCGCCTGGCGTCCCTTCCACGATATGCAGCTTGCCGTCTCCTATGCCCACAGCGGCGACCGTTGGGAAGACCTCTCGGGGTACGTCCCCGCCCCGGCGGAAGAAACGCTGCCCCGGACCCTGGGACGGCTGCGCGCCGGGGCGGCCGTGCATGTCGTGGTGCTCGGCGACAGCATCTCGGTGGGCGCCGACGCGTCGGGATGGTGGGGCGACATTCCGCCATGCCAGCCGCCCTACCCCGAAATGCTCGCCGACGGCCTGCGGGCGGCCTACGGAGCCGACGTCCGGCTCACCAACCTCTCCGTCGGGGGCACCACCGCCGCCTGGGGCGTGGAGCAGGCGGGCCGCGTCGCCAAGCTTGCCCCGGACCTGGCAATCGTGGCCTTCGGCATGAACGACCAGGCCGCCGGGGTGTCCCCCGGGGAGTACGGGGAGCATCTGCGCAGCATCCTCGACAGCGTTTCCGCCGCAAGCCCCGGGACGGAGTTCATTCTGGTCGCGTCCATGCCCTCCAGCCCGGAATGGGAAAACACCTCGCTCAGCCGCTTTTCGGCCTACGCCCGGGAAGTGCGGGCGCTCCAGGGCGCGGGCCGCGCTGCGGCCGACTTGACCACCATTTGGACGGCGTTGCTCGCCCGGAAGCCCTTTTTCTCCCTAACCGGGAACGGGGTTAACCACCCGAACGACTTCGGCCACCGTATCCAGGCGCAGGCGCTGCTGGGAGTGCTTGGGGTATCCCTTGATTTGGGGGATTGATTGTTGGCACACTGACCCCGGCGCGCGCGGCCCGGCGCGCTGAGGCGCCGCGCCGGAGAAGCACACACGGCGGGACCTCTTCAAGGGGTTCGGCCGTTGCGGGGTAGAGTGCCATGCCCGCGTTCCGTCACCATCACGCAGCCTTCTTTGAGGTTGCCGCCGTCCTGTGCGTTCTTCTCGCTTCGGTCATCTCCGGAGCGCATGCGTGGTTTCTTGACAAGTCCCCCACTGCGCTTGACAGGCCGGGGGTAAATCATCTGAATCTCGGCATTTCTGCGATGATCGCAACGGGACGCGGGTTTGTCCAGCCCGTGGGCAACGGCATAGTGAACGAATACCCGTCCGCGCCGCGGCTGCAGCAGTTCCTTCGGAATGAAATCCCGTCGTTGTCGCCCGGGGACATTCCGGCTGATCTCGGGACATATTCTCCCCGCGGAGACTGGGAGTACCGTCACAGGTATCTCTACACGCTGGTCGGAGTTCTTTGGCGGGTTTTCGGAATATCCTGGGCCGTTGTCAAGGCCCTCAGGATACTCTTCTTCTGCGTCATGATGATCTCCGTCTATGCCGTGTTCCGGCTCGCCATGAATCGGCCGTGGAGCCTCACGGCGACGTTCTTTGTCCTTTTGGCTTCGGACACTCTCTCCTACAGCCAGAACATTCGCGATTTCAGCAAGGGGGCGTTCTTTCTCCCCGCCGTCTTTCTAACCGGGTGGCTGGTAACGAGGCCGTGCAAGGTTGGAACCCTGATGCTCGCCGCGGGATTTTTGGGAATTCTGACAGGGGTGGGGATCGGTTTTCGCACCGATGTCATGATGTGCCTGCCCCCTGCTCTGTTGGGCATCCTCTTCTGTCCCCTCGTGAACGGGCGCGGCGCCATTCGAACAAGGCTCGCCTCCCTTGCCATCTTTGTACTGGTCTTCTGCGGTTTTGGGGCCCCCATACTGTCCGCAGGGTGGGGGACCGGCATCAACGCCTACGATGCGATCCTTGGGTGTTCAACCCTGTTCTCCGACAACCTCCACCTTGGCCGCACTTCTTACGAGAAGATGCCTGTCAACGATGATGACCTGATCGGAGCCGCCATAGACAGTCGGGCCGCGCGGCTGGAGGAAACCCGCATCCCCACGTCCTCGCAGGGGGAGAACCGCAGGATATTCTTCAGGGACATGGTCCTGGATTTTCCCGCGGACATGCTCGTCCGCTTTTATGCCGCGGCGCTATGGGTGCTGCGTTTGGACAACGGAAGCCTGCGGCTGGACTTCATCCCCGCACTGTGCGCGGTTCTGCTCGCGGCGGCCGCCTGGAAAGACCCCCGGCGCGCCTGGCTGCTGTTCCTGCTGACAATGTATTTCTGCGGGTATGTGTGCCTGCAGACAGATTACAGGCACAAGTTTCACCTTTTTCTGATTCCTGTTCTTGTGGTGTTCCTCCCCTGCTCCGTGATCGCCCAGGCATGTTGGCGGCGCATGCGGGGCAGGGGCATGCCGCCTCCAACGGGGAAGGGCGGGCGCGCCAACTGGCGGCGCCGCGCGGCCGGCATGACCGCGTTTCTGCTCTCCGCAGCACTGCTGATCGCGCTGCCTTTTCCCCTGCTCAGGGCATGGCAGCACCACCGCCTGGCGAAAGTGGTTCCACTTTACACAACCGCCCGTCTCGAACGCGTTGAGACGGACGAGGAGCGTCTTGGGGACTGGACGCTGTTCCAGCGCCGCGTCCACGAGCCGGCCCATTCCGGCATGAGACCGACCGGTTTCGTGACGGCGGAGTACTGGGTGGCCGAGTTCGCGCCCAGCCCTTCTTGGAGACCTGTCTGGATTCAGTATCAACACAGCGCCGACGGACTGGTTACCTACTCCCACGGGTTCCACATAACCCCTTCGAAGGCGGGGGACGACGGGCCGGTGAGGTACTTCTTCCCCGTCTACGAGGAGCAGGACCTGCGAAGCGACAGATGGAAACTGTTCTGTGGGGTCGCAGTTCCACGGACACAGGCCGCCGACTTTCGGGGGCTCTTCCGGGTGACGGACGCGGAGAAGTTCCCGTGGTTCATGAACTTTTCCCTGCCGAGCGATCTCTCCGCCTTGGTCCTGTCCCAGCGTCTGGATGGGCTTGACCCCTCCCTGGACACCGCGGTGAGGGCAAGATACTGGTTTTCCGGGAGGGATCCACGCTTCCTTCTCCCGCAGATCGGGCACCCCCCCCCGGATATCGGGGAGTGTCTGGCGTCTTACCGGCGGGAGGCTGCGAAAGCCCCCGGGAACGCCTTCCTGCGGGTTGGACTCGGGGCGGCGCTGGCCGCAGCAGGAGACCGGGACGCGGCGCTGGAGGCCTATCGGGAGGCGCTGCGCATGCAGCCGCGCCACTTCATCGTCTATCATTACGTAGACGCGCTCCTCGGCGGCCAGGACGGCGCCGGGAGGCGCGTGGAACTGTGGCGCGAGATGGTCTCGGCCCACCCCGGCCAGTATCTTCCGCATTTCCATCTGGCGCGGGCGCTTGAGGACTTGGGCGATGTGCCGGAAGCCGTGGTTGAATATGAGAGGGCGCTTGAAATCCAGCCCGAAGACATTGAGACACTGAAGCACGCCGGTTTGCTTTTTGACAGTCTGGGAATGCCGAGCGAGGCTGATGGGCTTTTCACACGGGCGAGAGCCCTGGATCCGGCCGATACCGAAATAAGCGCCTTCTTTTTGGGAAGGACGGCCACGAACGAGACCGCTGGGCAGTAGATGGAGTAAAGTCAATAGTCAACGCGCCGATGCGGACATCTCGTTCGCCGCTTTTTTCGGGGCCCTATGCGTCTGCGCGTCCGGCGGAGTCGAGGTACAGATTGGAAGAGCGTTCTCAGAAGACGGCGGCAGGTTTTTTCTGCGCCAGAACCCGCGGCCTGACAGGCGAATTCGTCACCGTTCTCCTTGTCCTGTGCGCCGCTTTTGCCATGGGAATCCATGTCCTCTTCTTCGGTGGATACGCCGAGCAGATGACGTCCAACACGCAGTACCCCCTGAATCTCGGCATCCCCGTGATGATCGCCACGGGACGCGGGTTTGTGGAGCCCCGCGGTCAGGGCGTCCGCTTTGAATACCCGAATGCGGGGAACCTGGAGGAGTTCCTCCTGGAAAAACGGGCGCGGCTCTCTCCGGAGGACCTGCCGCGGGACCTTCCGGTATTCAGGCCGACGGCGGACTTTCCCCACCGCCACCGTTACCTTCTCACCTGCATCGGGGTTCTCTGGCGCGTCTTTGGGATTTCCTGGGACGTGGTGAAGGGGCTCCGCGTCTTTCTCTTCTGCGTGATGACCGCCGCTGTGTACGGGCTTTTCCGCCTGGGAATGGGGCGTTGGTGGAGCCTGCTGGCCGCCGGAATGATGACCGCTTTTCCCATCATGCTTTTCTTCAGCCACCACATCCGGGATTTCAGCAAGGGGGCCTTTCTCCTGCCCGCGATGTTTCTCATCGGGTGGCTGCTCGCGCGTCCGCGGCGGCGGGCACAGCTCCTGTGGGCGTCTCTGGCCCTGGGCCTGGTCATTGGATTCGGCATCGGGTTCCGGGCGGACGTGCTGGTGTGCCTCCCGCCCGCCTGCCTCGCCATTTTCGCGTGCCGGGTGCGCGGCGGACTGGGAACATTCAGGACACGCGTCGCCGCGCTCGCGGTGTTTGGCGCGGCGTTTCTCCTCCCGGCGTCGCCCATCCTGCTGGCCTACCGGGGCACGGGCATCAACGCCCATGACGCCACCATGGGGCTCGCCACACTCTATGACGACAATCTCGGCCTCGGCCGCGCCTCCTATGAGCGGGTATACACAAACAATGACGCATACATTGGCGGGGCCCTCTCCGACCGCGCGGCGCGGCTCGGAGGGAGTTCGGTGCCTGTGACCCCGCTGGGGGAAAACAGGAACCGGTTCTTCTGGGAGCAGGTGTTCTTCTTCCCCGCCGACATGCTGACCCGGACCTATGCCGCGGTGCTGTACGTGCTTCGCCTGGAAGGGGCGGCGAACCTCTTCTTCGTGCCGGCGTGCGCCGTCGTCCTGCTGGCGCTCCTGGCGTGGCGCGACCGGCGGACGGCCTGGATCGTCTTCCTGATGGGAATGTACTTTTGCGGATATGTCTGCCTCCACGCGGATTTCCGGCACAAGTTCCACCTGTCCTTCGTTCCGCTCTGGATTGTCTTCTCCCTGCTTGACCGGGGAGGCGCCGCGGCGCGCGGATGCTGGAGGGCCGCCCGGCGGGGCAGCGCGGAGGGCGGGGGCGTTCTGCCCGCCGACTGGGGGCGGCGCCTCGCGGGCACGGCACTGTTCTTCCTCGGCGCGGGGCTGCTGCTTGCCGTTCCCATGGCGGCGGCGCGGGCATGGCAGGGCCGCAATATCGGCCGCATGCTTCCGGTCTATCGCGGCGCGGAGACGGAGGAGGTCCCCACAATCCGGCAGTCCCTGGGCGACTGGACACTTTTCCGGCGGACGGTGTGCGAGCCGCCCGGATCGGGCGCGGCGGACGTCGGGTACCACCAGGGCTCTTACTGGGTCGTGGAGCTGGCCCCGGACGCGCGGTCGCGGCCCCTGTGGGTGCAGTATGCAATGCGGGCCGGGGGAACGGTGGATTTTTCGCACGGGCTTTATGTGGCGCCCTCCCCCCCGCGCGGAGCGAGGGGAACAGCCCGGTATTTTCTTCCGGTGTACGAGGAGTATCAGGTCAACGCGCAGGACTGGTGCGTGTTTCAGGGCATTGCCCTGCCGCCGGAGCATGCGTCGGATTTCATTGGACTGCACCGTGTTAAAGACACGGGCGCCTTCCCGTGGCTGCTCAACCTGACCCTGCCCCCGGACATGTCGGATTTTCGCGCCCGTCAGACACTCGGCGGGCTGGACAGGGCACTGGACCGCCCGGAAACGGCCCGCGCCTGGTTCCCGGAGTTCAAT
>JAKPUV010000369.1 GCA_029554925.1 Candidatus Hydrogenedentota bacterium
CAACAGCCACTTCGGCAGCGCCCTCCACAGCGAGAGCACCACCTTCATGTTCGAGAAGGGCCTCCTCCGCGCGGGCTTCGGCCACGACCTCGGCAACCCCGTCTACTCCAGCGAGGGCGTGGACGACAGCATCCCGCCCACCAAGCTCCTCGACGCCGACCCGCCCTACCCCGGACAGGCCCACATCGAGAACTGGCTCGGCTGCATCCGCACCGGCGGCGCGCCCAACGCCGGCATGGACTGGGGCTACCGCCAGGGCGTCGCCGTCATCCTCGCCGACGCCGCCTACCGCCAGGGCAGGCGCGTCACCTTCGACGAGGGGAAGAAACAGCTCGTCTGACCCTACCGGGCGACTGCCTGAACGGCAAGGAGCACCGCATGACGCGCCTTGGTTACCTTCTGGCCGCAGTGTGCCTTTCCCTGCCGGTCGTCCCACCACCCGCGCGGGCGGACACGCTCGCCGCGGAGTTCGCGGACCCGCCGATGGACTGCCGGCCGCACACGCGGTGGTGGTGGATGGGGAACGCGCTGCGGGAGGAGGACATTGTCTGGCAGCTGGACCAGATGCGCGCGCAGGGGATCGGGGGGGTGGAGCAGATCACCATGGAGCCCGTCTACACGAAGGGCAACCATGAGTACCTTTCGCCGGAGTACTTCGCCCTGCTCCGCTTCGCCGTGGAGGAGGCGGCGAAGCGCGGCATGGAGTTCTCGGTGAACTTCGGCGGGCCGGGCTGGATCTGGGGCGGGAAGTGGGTGCCGGAGGAGGACCGGAGCCAGGTGCTGCTGGCGAGCATGACGGAGGTGGACGGTCCGGCGGCGTTTCCCGGCCCCCTGCCGGAGGCGGCCGCGCCGAACCCGAACGACCTGCCGCGCTCGGTGGCGGCCATCGGCCCGGAGGACCGGCTGGTGAAGGTGGCGGCGGGGCGGCTGGTGGACGGCCGCCTGGCGGCGGACTCGCTCACGGACCTGTCGGACCGCGCGGCGGGCCGCTCGCTGGCGTGGGACGTGCCGCCGGGCCGCTGGCGGGTCATGGCGTTCTGGCTCACGCGGCGGGACAACGCGGACGCGGTGGACCATCTGAGCCCCGGCGCGATGGCGCACTACTGCGAGACCCTGGGCGCGCAGTATGAGGCGGCGGTGGGCGGCCACTTCGGCAAGACCATCGAGTCCTTCTTCAGCGACAGCTTCGAGGTGCCCATCCACCGCAACGGCCTCTACTGGACCGGCGGCCTGTTTGAGAAATTCCGCGAAACGCGGGGCTACGACCTGGTCCCGCTGCTGCCCGCGCTGTGGTACGACGTGGAGGGGGTCTCCCCCGGGGTGCGGCACGACGTGAACGCGCTCCTCCACGGGCAGGGGATGGAGGCGTTCTTCCAGACCTTCCTCGGCTGGTGCGAACGGCACGGCGTGCGCGGGCGCATCCAGCCCTACGGCTTCGTGACGGACAACATTGCGGGCGCGGGCGCGGCGCACCTGCCGGAGATGGAGATCACCGCCGGGGAGAAGGACGCCGTGCCGTGGTTCGACACGCGCGTCGGCCCGCGCGCCTATGTGGCGTCGGGCGCGCACCTCTACGGCCGGAACATCGTCACCACGGAGGCCTTCACCTACCTGCACTGGGAGCCCTACCGCGAGACCCTGGCGGAGCTGAAGGCCGCCACGGACGCCTTCCTCTGG
>JAKPUV010000373.1 GCA_029554925.1 Candidatus Hydrogenedentota bacterium
ACAGCACGCCGGCGACTATGTCCCGGACTGGCGGGTGTCGGTTTCGGAGCTTCTCCGCCTCATCCAGTTCTACAACACGGGCACTTTTCACTGCGCGGGCGGAACGGAGGACGGTTTTGCCCCCGGTCCGGGAGACGGCACGTGCATGCCGCATGACGCGGACTATGCCCCCCAGGACTGGTCCATCTCGCTCTCCGAACTGTTGCGGATCATCCAGTTTTACAATGCCGGCTGCTACGGCCCCATGGCGGACACAGAGGACGGATTCGCCCCCTGCCCCTTTTATCCCGCCTCTTGAGGGGCTTTCCAGGGGTTGAGCCGGGACGGATGGGTTCCGCATAATGCGCCAGACGCCTTTTCCGCGCGTCCCTTGGAGACTGTGTTTCATGAAACGGCCCCTTCCCCCTCTTCCCCGCCCTTTTCCTGTCCGGGTTCCGGCTTTGCTGGGAGCGCTGCTGCTGCTGTCGAGTTTCGCCGCGGACGCGGGGGAGCCTCCGCGCTATCCGCGCCGTCCGGCTTGGACGGCCCTGGCGGACGCCGGCACCTTCGCCCCCTTCACCTTTGCCATTCTGGGCGACCGAACCAGCGGCGGCGAGGAAAACTGGCCCCTTTTCGACCGGGTGGTAGACCGCATCAACGTGAAGCCGCACGACTTTGTCATCACCACGGGCGACCATATTCCCGGCCACATGGAGGACCGGCCCCTGTGGGAGTCCCAGTGGCGGGAATACTGGGACCACGCCTCGCGGCTCCGCGCCCCCCTCTGGCTTGTCCCGGGGAACCACGACATTGCCAACACCGCGTGTCACGGGTTCTGGCGGGAGGATCTCGGCGACACCTACTACTCCTTCACCCACAAAGGTTGTCTGTTTCTGGTTCTGAATACGGAAGAGGAACGCTTCGATGGGCGGGGTCCCATGTGGCAGGCGATGCTTTCCCATGCGGCGGCCGCCCTCAAGAACCACCCAAATGCGCCGCATACGTTTATGTTCTTCCACAAACCCATGTGGGCGGACCCCCGGTTTGGAGAGGACTGGCGGCAGCTTGTTGCCCTCATCGGCGACCGGTCCTGCACCGTGGTCGCGGGGCATGAGCACTACTTGGCCACCGAACGCCAGGACAATCTTCTGCTGGTGATTCAAAACGCCACCGGGGGCGGCATCTCTCTCAGCGACGCAAAGATATACGGCGGTTATCATGGGTATGCAGAGGTGTCCGTCTCGGATGCGGGCGCCTCCTACACGGTGGTGGAGCCCGATGGAACCCGTCATGCGCCCGAGGAGTCTCCGCTGTGCTTCCGGAAACAAGTTGAAGGACTGATCACCCTTACCGCAGAACAGCCCCCCCGGCCCACCTCCGAGAAGGCGTGGTCAGTGAGCGGACAGGCCATTGCCTCCAATCCATTTCCTGATCCCATCGCGGTGCGGGTACGGGTTCCCCTCCCGCCGGATGCCGGATGGCTCCCTGCCGGAGAGACGGCGGGGGCGCTGCGGGAGGGCAAAGACCTGGTTCTTGAGCGGTCCCTCGCTCCCGGAGAGGCGCATGCCTTTCCGTTGGTATTTACCGTCACCGACGACGCACTCTCCTTTCCCCCGCCGGTCACGCACCAGATTTGCCACGGCGGTTCCTGGCTCGACAGCGAGCCCATGCGCATGGAACAGGTGCCCGTGGTTCCGCTCTATCCACGCGAGGCGTGGTGTGCGGTGCGCACCTGGCGGTTTGCCGGACCCGTTTCCAACGGCCCCATGGCGGACGAGAAAGCGATGCGGGACAATCCCCGGGCGGCCTGGCCCCGGTTGTTTGCGCCCACGGGGCATGAAGCCGGGCCGGGCAGGGACTCAGAGGAGGGCCGGTGGCGTCCGGCCACGGGCAACGCCGCCGGACTGGTCAACTGCAACGCCCTCATGGGCACGGCCGACCTTTCATCGGCCTTCTTCTTCTGTGAGGCCGTCTCTCCTCGGGAGCTTTCCACCCACGCCCTGCTCTACGCCGACAATTATGCCCAACTCTTTGTGGAGGGCGTTCTGGTGGACCGGGCCCAGGCAATCTCCGCACCGGGCGGGTTTGTGTGCGTGCCTGTGCCTCTCAAAGCGGGCGCCAACCGCCTTGTGGTCAAAGTTACAAACAACCGCGGCGACTGGTTTTTCCGTTTCCTGCTTGCCGATCCCACAGGCGAACTCGACCTTAGCGGCAACAAAGAGTGAAGCACGCATCTGCGGGCGCCCATCTGGGAGCGGAACGGTGCCCAGGGCGATTGGTTCACCAATAGCCCGGAGAGGTCCCCGAATCGGGAGGCACGGGGCCGCGCAGGGCGAGGGGCGGTCCAAGAACCTCCCTCAAAACAATCGCCCTGGCGAGCGCGCGTCCCCCACCGGCGAGGAGTCGCCGGTTCCTTTGGCCCGCATGCCTGGCCTTTTGAAGCGCCGCTTCGCGTCGTGCCTGCTCTTGCCGCTGTTCCCGTTCCGCATGCCGCATCCGGGCCGAAGCGGTCTCCTCGTCCTCGATTTCACGGGTGCGCACGGCCGCAGTGGAAACGGGTACCGGGCGGCGCGGCAGCATGGCCGGACGCACCGGAGCGGACGCGGGGGTGTTTCGCTGGGGGGGCGGACCGACGGGACGGGGCTGGGGGCGTGCCTGCGGCTGACGCGCCGGCATCCCGGCAGGCCGGGCGGGCATGCCCGCCGGACGGCCGGAGGGGCCGGGCTGCGCCGCGGGCCGTGCGATCACCACGGGGCGCGCGGGAGCGGCCGTCTCCCCGCGCGGGCGCGCGGTGGGGATTTCAGAGTGATCCCCGTACAGGATGCGGCGGGTAGCCTCCGGCAACTCCTCGTGGTGGGGCGTTTCCTCCCTCCCGCCGTAGAGCACGCGCCGCGTGGCCTCGGGAAGCTCGGGCCGCCGGGAGAGCTCCTCGCGATGGCGGCTCTCCTCCTCGGCCTTCTTGCGCGCCTCGCGGGACTTCTGCGCCATGCTCACTCCGGCGATCACGATGAAAACGATGAACGCCAGCAGGTTTTCCATCCGGCATCCTCCTTTGGTTCAGAGGGGTGTCCGCGCGTCACTGTTGAGTCTGGTCATCCGCCTGGCCCGGGCCCTCGGCGCGGGAGATGGACTCGCGCATGCCGGTGTCGGCCACGATGTTCTTCATGCGGTAGTAGTCCATGATGCCCAGGTTGCCCTTCTTGAAGGCCTCGGCCATGGCCTTGGGCACCTCGGCCTCGGCCTCCACGACGCGGGCGCGCATTTCCTGGACCATGGCGACCATTTCGGCCTCGCGGGCGCGGGCCATGGCGCGGCGCTCCTCGGCGCGGGCCTGGGCGATCTGCTTGTCCGCCTCGGCCTGCTTGATCTGGAGCTCGGCGCCGATGTTCTCACCCACGTCCACGTCGGCGATGTCGATCGAGAGAATCTCGAAGGCGGTGCCCGCGTCCAGGCCGCGCGCCAGCACGGTCTTGGAGATGGAGTCGGGGTTTTCCAGCACCTTCTTGTGGGACTGCGAGGAGCCGATGGTGGTGACGATGCCCTCGCCGACGCGGGCGATGATCGTCTCCTCGGTGGCGCCGCCGACGAGCCGCTTGATGTTGGTGCGCACGGTGACGCGGGCCTTCGCCTTGAGCTGGATGCCGTCCATGGCGACGGCGGCGACGACGGGCGCGCCCTTCGAGGGGTCGGGGCAGTCAATCACCTTGGGGCGGACGGAGGTCTGCACCGCGTCCAGCACGTCGCGCCCCGCCAGGTCAATGGCGGTCGCCTGCTGGAACGAGAGGTCAATGTTGGCCTTGTTCGCGGCGATGAGGGCCTGCACCACCTTGACCACATTGCCGCCGGCCAGGTAGTGCGTCTCCAGCTCGTTTGTGCTGACGTTGAGGCCCGCCTTCACGGCCATGATCCGGCTGTCCACGATCACGGCGGGGTTGACCTTGCGCAGGCTCATGCCGACGAGGCTGAGCCAGCTGACACTGGCTTCGGACAGCCAGGCGCGCAGCCACAGGCGCACGTAGGAGATGAAGACCACGAACATGACCAGCACGGCGACGGCCGCGAAAAGCCCCAGCACGGCAACGAACGGACCCATTTTCCTGCTCCTTTCGGTTCGGTGTTCAGCGCCCCCGGGGGCGCGTCAATCGCTTTCAACCGCCTCCACGACGATTCTGCTTCCATGCACCTCGAGGACGCGGACTTTCCTGCCCTCCTCCACAAACGCGCCGTCGGTGACGGCGTCAATGCGCTCATCGCCCACGCGGATCACCCCGGAGGGCCGGAGGGCCGTCACAGCGACGCCCTCCCGCCCCACCAGCGTCAGGTCGCTTACAGCGCTCACAAAGCCCTCCTCCGCCCGCTGCGACGTTTCCAAGGTGAGCAACTTGAGGGCCTTTGTCCGCGTGAGCAGCCAGAAGCCCAGAATAACGGAGAGGGCGGCGCCTGTCAACTCGCCGAAGATGATGAGCACGGCCTGTTCGGGGTAACTGTAGACCCCCAGGGCGCCGCTGGTGAGGACAAGCAGGGCTCCCAGCATGCCCAGCACCCCGCCGGGCAGAAGAAACTCGGCGAGGATCATGCACATGCCGGCGATGAAGAAAAGCAGCACCCAGCCGATCATTGTTTCCGCCCCCCGCTGCAGGACTCCAGCAGCGAGATCAGCTGCGATATTTCAACGCGGATGCCGAGAAGCACCCGGCTTTTGTCGGCGGGATCCTTCGGGTCGCACTCCTCCAGGGGGGAGAAGGTGCCGAGCAGCGCGGCGTCCAGGCCGGGAAGCGTCCGGGCGAGGGTGAGCAGCTTGTTGAACCGGCTGGCAAAGGGCACGCAGGTGTAGTACCCCGAGCCCTGCGAGGAAACGATCTCCATCTCCTTCAGCAGCTGGCGCAGCATGTGCAGCAGCGCCTGAAACGTGTCATTGCCCGTTTCCATCCGGCGACTCCTCCTGTTCCCGCACCACGTGGCGGTTGCCTTCGACCTGGATCACCACAATCTTCCTTCCCTGCTCCACGAACTCGCCCCGGGTCATCACGTCCAGCGTGCGGCCGCCGAACCGGCCCCGGCCCGCGGGCCGCAGCATGGTCGCCGCCACGCCGGTCAGGCCGAGCGCGTCCTCCGCGTCCCTCCGGCCCTGCACTGCGTAGCCCGCCTCGGCCAGCTGCGCGTGCGACAGCACCAGCCCCCGCGCCACGGGGGTGGAGGGAAACACCTTCCACATGAACAGCATGAAGAGCAGGAATGTCCCCGCGGCGACCATGATGGAGACCCCGGCATCCGTCAGGCGCATGAAATCCCACGAGTACTCGGGAATGGTCACGCGGGTCAGGGAGAGGTAAACGCCGAGAAGGAGGCACACAATGCCGCCCGCCCCCGCCAAGCCGAACCCGGGGATGACAAAAATCTCGGCCGCCAGCAGGGCGAATCCGGCGAGCACCAGCGCAACGTCCATCCAGTCGGCCATGCCGACCACGAGCCGGGAGCCGAAATACACGGCCAGGCACGACGCGCCGATGAACCCCGCCCAGCCGATGCCGGGCGTCTTGAACTCCAGGTAAATGCCCGCAATGCCGCACATGAGGAGCAGTCCCGCGATCAGGGGCGACGTCAGGAAAGTGAAGAGGGCCTCGTCCCAGCGCATGGCCATGCGCTCCGGCGGCACGGTATGCAGGTCGTACCGCGCGAGGGCCTCCTCCGGGGAGTCCAGGACGGCGTCGGCCAGGCCCAGTTCCAGCGCCTCCCGGCTGGTGAGGGTCAAAAGCTTCCCCGCCTCCGACACAACCCGCGCGCCTGCGGGAAGCTCGGCGCCCTGCGGGGCCGGGTTTTCCGCGGACGGAGCGGCCTCGGCCCCTTCTGGCGGGGCGGTGTCCGTCTTCTTCGGAGTGTCCCCCACGGCATCTTTCAAAAGTTCTTTCAAGTCCTGGAGGCCCTTGTTGCCCTCCTCATCCAACGCCTCAAACACGACATCGAGCGCGGAACCGGGTGTTTTCTCCACGACCTTCCGGATTCCCTCCTCGACTTTCCCGCCGCGCACCTTGACAATCAGCATCTCCCGCCCCTCCTCGGGGATGCCGAAAAGCTCGATGTCCTCGTCCACCATCGCCTCGCCGAGCAGGGGGTTGTGCCCCTTCAACTCCCCGAGAGCGCGGTATTTCGCACGCAGGAAGGACATGGATTTCTCGTTCACCTGGTCCGCCGCCTCGGCGGCGGGCATGAAGGGCGTGGACGCGCCGATGTTGGTTCCCGGTGCCATGACGATGTAATCGCAGGAATAGGCGATCAGCGCGCCCGCCGAGATCGCCCCCTTGCCCGTGATGTACGCGATGGTGGGGCAGGGGGCGTCGAGAATGTGCTCGGTGATCTCGATGGCCGAGTCCACGCGGCCCCCGAAGGTGTCTATGACGAAGACCAGCGCGGCGGCTCCGGGGGCCTCCTCCTTTACGGCACGGCGCACCAACACGGCGACCCCGTCGGAGATTTCGCGGTCAATGGGACACACCACGGCGCGGGGAAGCGGAACGCCCTCCCCGCCCGCCTGATCTCCCCCGGAGAGGAGGAGCAGCGCGGCGCACAGCGCCAAACCATGTTTCCACCCGACCCGTGTCATGGAAATACCCTCTGGAAGAGTATACACCAGAACGCGCGCGGAACCTGCCCTGCTACTTCGCGTTTCCCGCCTCGGAGCGGACATAGGCCTCGTGCAGTTTTTCGATGCCCGCATCCTCCGCGCTTCCGCGGTGGATCACCACCCGGTACTTGAGCGTGAAAAACTTCCCGGGCTCCAAATCGTATGGTGTGGTGTGGGGCCAGGACTGTCCAAGGAATCCGTAGTTGCGCATGATCCAACCGGGATGCGGGTATCCCGGCAGCGAGGGGTGCTGGAACACGGCCAGACCGGAGAGCTTTTCCGAGCCCTTCTCCACCGCAATGGACACATCCGCCCACGGCGAGGCGAGCTCCAGCACATCCTTTTCTATCTTCCCCGCGGCGGCCGTGAAGTGCATGGGCTTCCGTTTTGAGTCGGGCCGGAGGCAGAGCCCGCCGTAGCCCTTGTTGCCCGTGGTGGCGCCGCGCACGGTGATGGTCTCCTTTCCGACATTCTCAAACCGCAGCGTCAGGTCCATCGCGCGGGTGTCCCCCTCCACGGGAAGCACCACCATCTCGGCCGTCTCACGGACAACGGGGGCGTCCGGCGCGTCGTCGAAAACCCAGACGCACTCCGAGGTCAGGCGGGCGGACTTCTCGTCGGCCTCCTTTGTCAGCCATTTCACAAACACCTGGCGGGCGCCGTCCAGCGACCAGACATCCATTTTGCGCCCGCCCACGGTGCTGTCCGGCCAGGCCCAGAAAAGGCCGCGGTGATGGTAGTGGTCCCAGGGAAAATCCTCCGTCAGCACCTCGCCGTCCAGTCCGTACAGGGGATGGATGTAGCCCCCGCGGGTGAACTTCTCCGGAACCCCCTTGGGCGCTTTCACCGGATCAGCGCAGTAGACCATCACCGGCACCCCGCCGTCCAGCACGGTGACTTTTCCCGCCTCTTCCGCGAGCGAGAAGGCCCCCGTGGCCGCCAGTGACGCGATCGCCATTGCCATGAAAGACATGTCATTCCCTCCGTGGGTGTTCGTCCGCAACGCAACCATTCTTCACCCCGGGACGCCTCCGGGTCAAACTTTGCGGCGCGCCGCGTTGCGCGGCCCGCGTGCGGCGGATACAATCGGCTTGACAAAAGGAGGCTCTCCCATGAATATCGCCGCGGCCCTGCTGCTCCTGATCGCCGTCCCCGACATGCTTGCCGTGGACACCACGACCGTGGTCCGGGAGACCAGTCCGGACCTGTGGGGTGTCTTTTTTGAGGAGATCAACCATTCCGGGGACGGCGGACTTTACGCGGAAATGGTGCGCAACCGGAGTTTCGAGGACAACCAGGTGCCGGCGGACTGCACGGCGGACGACACGGCCTTCATCAGCCCCACGGGATTCCGGTTGGAGAAGGGGGACCAGGCGGCGCCCCTTCCCGGCTGGAAACTGGTCACGCAGGACGCCAAGGCCCGAGTTCTGCTCGACACGGGGAGTCCCCTTGCCCCTCAGGCCCCCGCCTCGGCGCGCGTGACAGTGGAGTCGGTCGGCGCCGGAGGCTGGGCGGGCCTGATGAACGGGGGATTTTGGGGCGTGCACGTGCGGAAAGGGGCTCGGTACCGCCTTTCCCTGCATGCCCGCGGGGAGGGCGTCACCCTGACGGCCTTCCTCGCCTCCCGTGACGGCAAACGGCGTTATGACACCCGCCTTCTCGGCCCGGTTTCCGACGAATGGCGGCGCTTGGAGGCGGTCCTCTCCCCCGCGGCGACCGACACGGACGCCGTGCTGGTCATCAGCGCGGAAACCCCCGGCGTGTTCAGCCTCGACATGGTCTCCCTTTTTCCGGAGGAGACCTTTCTCGGCCGGGAGAACGGGCTGCGGCCGGACCTGGCCGAGATGATTGGCGCGCTGAAACCGGCCTTCATCCGGTTTCCCGGCGGGTGCATCGTCGAGGGGTTCACCCCCGAAACCGCCTGGGACTGGAAGGAGACCATCGGCGACCCCTCGGCACGCCCCGGACGGCAGAACCTCTGGGGATACCGGGCCACCGACGGCCTCGGCTACCACGAGTTCCTTCAGTTCGCGGAGGACATCGGCGCGGCGCCGATTCTCGTGGTGAACTGCGGGATGACCTGCCAGGGGCGGAAGCCGATTTTTCAGCCGCTGGAAGACATGGACCGGTATGTCCAGGACGCGTTGGACGCGGTCGAATACGCCATCGGCGGGCCGGAGACCGTCTGGGGGGCGCGGCGCGCCGCCAACGGCCGTCCCGAACCCTTTGACCTGCGGTACATCACCATCGGCAACGAGAACGGGGGGCCGGAGTATCAGGAGCGGTACGCCCTCTTCGCCCGCGCGTTCCGGGAGAAGCAGCCCGACATCCGGCTCATCTCCAACAGCCCGGTTCCGGGGTCGCCGGCGGACTACGAGGAGCACCACTACTACATGACCCCGCAGTGGTTCGCCGCCAACGCGGAGAAGTATGACACCTACGACCGGACGCTCCCGAAAGTTTTCGTGAGCGAATACGCCGCCAACACCGCCGCCGGAAAAGGAAATTTGGAGGCCGCCGTGGGCGAGGCGGCGTTCATGATCGGTCTGGAGAACAACAGCGACATCGTGGCCATGGCCGCCTACGCCCCGCTGTTCTGCCACGAAAACGACCGCAAGTGGCCCGTCAATTTGGTCGTCTTCGACAGCCACCGCGTCTATGGCACCCCGTCCTGGCATGTCCAGAAGCTCTTCGCGGAAAACCTGCCCGACCGTCTCCATGCCGTGGACTATCCCCGCCTCGGGGAGGAAATCTCGCTGCGGGAAGGCCGCATCGGCGTGGGCACCTGGCGCACCCGGGCGGAGTTCAAGGACATTGAGGTGACCGGAACGGGCGCGTCGCCGGAACCCTGGCGCGCGGCCGACCACCCCGGGGACTGGACCTTCTTCGACGGGGAATGGTCCGTTGCGGACGGGGTGCTCTCCCAGTCCGACCTCGGCCCCAACCGGGTCGCGCTGACGGGAAGTCCCGACTGGACCGACTGCACCCTCCGCTTCAAGGCCCGCAAACTGGCCGGAGGCGAGGGGTTCCTGGTGCTCTTCCGCGCCTCGGACAGCGGCACCTGGCACTGGATCAACCTGGGCGGCTGGGGCAACACCGCGCACGGCCTCGAGTCGTGCGTGCAGGGCGCCCGCTTCGGCGAGTCCCGGCGCCTCCCCGGCAAGATTGAGACGGGGCGCTGGTACGACATTGAGGTCGCCGTGCGGGGGGAGACTGTCACGGTCACTTTGGACGGCGCGCGCGTGATGGCGGAGCCCCTGCCCTCCCTGCGCTCGCCCGGCATCACGGCCAACGCGGGGCTGGACACGGAGACGGGGGACCACATTATCAAGGTTTCCAATTTCCTCGACCGGGCCTGGGAGACCACCGTCACCCTGAAGGGCGTGTCAGGCCCCCTTGAGGGGACGGCGACCGTCCTCTCGGCGGCGGAGAGAACGGCGGAGAACAGCCTTGACCATCCCGGCGCGGTCATCCCGGCAGTCTCCGTCGTGCGGCATCCCCAGGGATCCTTCGCCCACTCCTTCCCCGCCTGCTCTGTCACGGTTCTGCGCCTGCACCCCGCAGGGAGGCGGTCCGAGGCGCGAGCACTCCTGAAAATGTGAGGGGACGCTATTGGGTCCCGGAACCCGTCCCGCGCAACACCCTGGCCAGCGTTCTTTTCATCCAAACGGCCTGGTCAAGAACGCCGACTTTGCCCAGCGCCTTTGCCAGGGCCGCCCGCCGAAGCCGTCCCTGGATGTCGCGCCCAATGAACGGTGCCCGGTTCCGCTCTTCCGCGGAGAGCTTCCCCTCTTCCCCCAGGCTGTCGAGGTACGTCTTCAGGAAGCGCCCGCTGACATCGGGGCACTTCTGCTCCACCGCTCTGTCGCTCCGGTCCAGGGAAAGCCCCAACTCGCGCATTCGGGACTGGAACCGGTTCAGCCGGTCCAGCCGAATGTCAAGGGTGTTGCGGCCGTCCCGGGTGCGCCATTCGGCGGTGTGTCCATGGTCCTCCATTTCAATGCCGAACTCCCCCCTGCGTTTCCACAGGTCGGAATAGGCGACATGAAAGGTGGCCACGCTGACCACGCAGTCAATGCTGTTGCGGTTTCTCTCAATGAAACGGATGGTCGCCTGGAAATGCTCCTCCGTCTCCGTGGGGAACCCCACGATGATGTTGATCTCGACGCGCATGCCCGCATCGTGGCAGTTCCGCAAAAACTCGGCGGCCGACTCCTCGGTGTGGTATTTGTTCATGCCCCCGAGCGTCTCGTTGCACCCGCTCTCCAGGCCGACGATGGCCACGGTGAGGCCGGAACGCCGGAGCTTCTGGAACAGCTCGGGCTTCATGCCGCGGTGCGCCATGAGGTTTCCGCCGTAGTCCACCGACAGTCCCCGCCGGAGAATCTCGTCCGCCTTCTCCTCCAGGACCTTCACGCTCCCGTTCATCAGCGGGTCGTTGTAGATGAAGAACTGCGTGCCATAGCGCTCCTTCAGGAACTGGAGCTCGTCCACCTGGTGCGAGGCGGACCGGGTGCGGTATCCCGGCGTTCTGTGCCGGTCATTGCAGAAGACGCACCTCCCGATGCACCCCCGGCTCCCCATCAGCGGAAGGTCCGGAACGTCATAGAGCCCGAGGTCAACCTCCTCGAAAGTGGGCCAGGCGATCTCGTCAAGGTTCTGGATCAGCGGCCGGGGCACCGTGAGGCGCCAGCCGTCGCCGTCCGGCAGGTAAAGGCCGGGCACCTCCTCCAGGTTTTTGAAGTCGCGGTCCAGGACATCGCGCAGCGTGTGCTCGCCCTCGCCCATGCAAATGGCGTCAACGGCTCCGGGGGAGACGCCGTACAGGTCGGTGTGATAGTAGAGGGCATACCCCCCGAAGACGATCTTCTTGCGGGGAAAACGCTCGCGGACCATGCGGGCGAGGAGCAGGGACATGTCCCGGTTGGTGGCGGTGACTGAGAAGCCGACCACGTCGCCCTGGATGCGGTCAATGTCGAGAAACGCGGCCAGGAAATGGAACGCCCCCTTGACCCACCCCTGATGGTAGACCGGATCCGTCCAGAGGTCCCCCATGCCCAGACGGCGGCACAGATCATACAGCTCGATGTTGTAGTCCAAATACTGCACAGTGCGTCCGAGAGACCGGAGGCGCTGGCAGATGTAGGCGGTTGAACAGGCCGGCTCCCGCGAATCCCACTTGGGCGCCATGATGACGGTCATATCAACAGACACTGTGTCGTCCCTCCGTTGCGGATATCCGGGGGAAGTATATCAAAAGGGCTTCCTCCCGGCACAGCGGCGAAATAGAAAAGGCGTCCCCGCGCTGGAGCGCGAAGACGCCGGTGAAAGCAGATATCGGGGGGAGACTACTTCGCGAGTTCCTTGGCGAACTCCTCGAAGGCCCTCACGCACTGGGAAATCTCGGGAAGGGAATTGTCCCAGTTGTGCTCGTACTCGATGCTGAACACGGCCTTGACGTCGCGCTTCTTCAGCTCCGCGAGGATGTCCTTCACGTTGCAGACGCCGGTGCCCCAGACCACGTCATGCGCCTCGCGGTTGCCGAACTCGTTGAGATCCTTGAAATGCAGGGAGACGATCCTGCCGGCGTCCGCAAGCGCGACCACCGCCTCTTTGGGGTCCACACCGGACCGGGGCCAGTGGCCCGTGTCCGCGCAGGAGCCGACGCTCTTGCTAAGCCCGTCAGTGGCCTTGAGGACGCTCTTGTAATCCCAGTACATGCTGGGCTTGGGGTGGTTGTGAATGGCGACCTTGATGCCATACTCGTCCGCGAGCTTCGCGATGGCGGACAACTGGTTCTTGGCGGGCTCGGAGACGATGGTCTCAACGCCCATGGCCTTGGCGAAGTCAAACAGCTTGCGGGCCTCCGCCTCGTCCTTGGAGATGCCGACCACGCCGTAGTTCACCAGTGTGACGCCCTTCGATGCGAGATAGGCGAGCACCTCCTTCTGGAGCTCCGGGGACATGTTCTGGTCGAAGGTGACATCCTCCGGCTTGTCCTTGCTCAGGCGCTGGCCGGGGTAGGCCTCGATGTACTTCAGGCCGATGGAGGCCGTCTTGTCCACGGCCTCGTAGAAGGTGAAGCGGTTGAAACTGTAGGCCTGGCAGCCGACGCGCCATCCGAGGGACTCCGCCGTGGGCGCCCCGCCGGTGTAGAGGTCCTGGGAAACCGCCGGAAAGGCGACCGCGAGGCCCGCGGCAAGCACTAGCAGGGAAACATGGTTCATGGTCATTGTCCGAACTCCCGTCCCCTGGAAACCAGGGGCGCACGTTTTTCCGCGTCACAAGCGGGACAGCCCCGCAACCGGTGTATTCTAACGAATCCCGCGGCGAAATCAAAACACGCGCCCGTCTTGGCCGCGGGGCGTCCGGTCGGGTATGATTGTCCGCTGAACAGGAACCGCCCCCGCGGGGGCTCACCAGGTCAAGGAGTCAACAGAAGACATGGTAAAGCAGAAGAGTCCGCTCACCGTTGGCGTCATCGGAACCGGCGCGATTGCGCGGGACCAGCACCTTCCCTACTGGCGCGAGCTGGAGGAGGAGGGGCGTGTGCACATCGTCGGCCTGTGCGACATTGTCAAGGCGCGCCGGGAGGAGGAGGCCGCCAAGTGCCGCGCGGCCAAAACCTATTCGGACATGCGGAAGATGCTGTCGGAGAACCGGTTCGACATCATCGACGTGTGCACGCAGAACCGCTTCCACTCCGTGGCCACCATCGCGGGTCTCCAGGCCGGGGCCAATGTGCTGGTGGAGAAGCCCATGGCGATGAACGTGAAGGAGTGCGAGGCCATGATCGCCGCCGCGAAGAAGGCGCGGAAAAAGCTCATGGTCGCCCAGCACATGCGCTTCGAGGCGCGCGCCCAGAAACTCAAGGAGGTCATCACGAGCGGGGCCTGCGGCGAGATCTACACCGCCGAGACCAAATGGCTGCGCCGCCGCGGCGTGCCGGGATGGGGCAAGTTCCACATCGCCAAGGAGTCCCTCGGCGGTCCGCTCATTGACATCGGGGTGCACATGATGGACCTGTGCGTGTGGCTCATGGGCTGCCCGAAGCCCGTCGCCGCCAGCGGCAAGGTCTACCGCAAGTTCGGCGACCGGAAGGATTTCTTCAACGCCGACTGGGGCACCCCCTACCCCCCCAAAGAGTTCGATGTCGAGGACTACGCGACCGCCTTCGTGCGGTTTGAGGGCGGGCTCACCATGCAGATGCAGGTGTCCTGGGCCGCCAACGTCCACGACGAGATCGAGAACATGTACATCCTCGGGGACAAGGGCGGCGTGGGCATCAACCCCCTGGGGTTCTTCAGCGCCGACCATGACTCGCTGAACCACACGACATGGGACTGGCTTTCGGCGGAGGACGGACACCGCCGCGAGGTGCGCCATTTCTGCGAATGCGTGGAGCAGAACCTTCCTGTCATGGTGAAGCCCGAGGAATCGCTCCGGATCCAGAAGATCATCGACGCGATCTATCTCTCGTCGGCGAAGAACAGGGAAATCGTCATCAAGTGACGTGAGCCCCCCCCTGAAACAAACCGCCCCGGCCGTTTCGGCGGCCGGGGTTATCTTCTTGTGCTGATGTGGGCCATGAGGTCCTGCAGCGCCCAGGCGCCGTGGGATGCGGGAAACTCGCCGGTGAAGCCGGCCATTTCCCGGGCGCGCGAGTCCACCTCGTTGTGGGTGATGAGGTAGATGGGCAGATCCCGGTGAAACTCCGGGATCATGCGGAGGCGCTCGCAGGTCTCGTAGGGGTTCAGCACCGGAAGCCGCTCGTCCAAGAAGACGACCAGAGGGTTTTTCCGTTCCGTTTCCATCACGGCCTCCAGGCCGTTGGACGCCCAGAACGCCTCATAGCCCAGCGCCTCCACCTCCGCCGAAAAGGGGATGTAGACCGACACGTCATCCGTGGCTATGATCACGAGCTCCACAAGAAATCGTCCCTATGGGTGGGGTGGTCCCCCGGCTTTATGTAAGAACACCCCGGAAATCTGCCTCATTTCCGACACACGCAGAAGCGCGCACGCCCCGAAATATACACCAACAGCCGCCCCGATGGAAACAAATACCCCTGCCGCCCGGGCAAGAAGGGAGACCGTGCCGAGATGCGCGGCGGCCGCTCCGGACACCCAGGCCGCGCAGGCGCCCATCAACAGAGAGGCCAAAAGCATCCTCCCGAGGGCGCCCGCAAAGCCCGCGTCCCAAAGGCGCCCGTATTTTCGGCAGAGAAGCGCGTAGACAACGAGGAAATTGACGGTGTACGAGATGCTGGTGGAAAGGGCCAGCCCCAGGTAGCCCATGGGCCGGACCAGGGCGATGTTCAGAAGTATGTTGAGGACCATGGCTGCGGTGGCGGCAATGACCGGGATATGGGTTTGCTGGGCGGCGTAAAACCCCTGAATCGAGACTTTCACCCAGGAAAACGAGAGCAGCCCGAGAGCCGCGTATCCCAGGGCGTCGGCGGCGAGCCGCGTGTCCTCCGGCCCGAACTTTCCCCGCTCGAAAAGCAGGCGCACCAGCGGTTCGCGCAGGGCCACCAGCCCCACCATGGCCGGAAACACCAGGAAGAAACTTTGGCGGAAGCCGTGCATTAAAGTGTCACGGACCACCCCGACCTCCCCCCGCGCCATGGCCCGCGAAATGGAGGGCAGAATCGCCACGGAAACGGCTACCCCGAAAACGGAGAGCGGAAGCTGCACCAGCCGGTTGGACGCGTACAGCGCCACCACCTTGTCCATCCCCAGCGAGGCCGCGAACATGCGCTCAATGACCTTGTTGACCTCGCCCGCCGACTGACCGGCAATCACCGGCAGCATGAGGAGCAGCACCCTTCCCACCGCGGGGTTGCGGAAATCGAACCGGGGGAGCAGCACGCCTGTGGCGCGGTGCATGTCCCAGAACATGTAGGCCCAGGTGCCCAGGCCGCCCACCCAGATGCCCAGCACCAGGGCCCAGGCGGGGTTCACGAACACCCGCGCGAAACCAACGCAGAAGACGGCCAGAACCACGTTCAGAATCACGGGAGACCAGGACGCGGACCCGTAGCGTTTCGCCAGAAACAGGGGGCCGCTCGCGAAAACGGTCATGCATATCATGAGGACATAGGGAAACGTCCACTGCAGCAGGCGCACCAGTTCGGAGAGTTCGGCCTCGTTCTGCGGCAGGTCCTCCCCGGTCACCACGGTCAGCATGCGCAGCAGTCCCGGGACGGCCGGCATGAGCGCCACGCCCAGCACGGTGATCACCGACAGGATGAGCATCATGAAGCCCATCACGGAGGCCACCGCCCGGCGGTAGGCCTCCTCCCCCTCCTTTTCCCTCTTTTCGGCGAACACCGGAATCAGCGCGGCGTTGGTCGCCCCCTCCCCCAGCATGTCCCGCAGCATGTTGGGCAGGCTGAACGCGAAAACAAAGGCGCCGAGCGCCTCCCCCTTGATGAAGTGGAAGAAGATCATGTCCCGGACCAGTCCGCTGACCCGGCTGAGCATGGTCCCCCCCGCAAACACGGCGGCGAACCGCGTCATGTCGCGCTTGGAGTCCATCAAGGGGTGTCTCCACCGGTGCGAACAGGGCGGATCCGGCGCCACAGGGCGGACAGGGACAAAGCCGAAAGGAAGAGTGCGGCAAGGATCCACCACGGAGCCATCCCGCCCGGTGCCTTCTCCGGAAGCGGCAGAATCCCCGCCATCCGCTGAGACCTGCCCGCCCCAACGGGAAACCGGTCCGCGGGAAAGGCCCGCATGCGGCCCTCCCCAAAATAGTGAATGTTCACGGGCTGGAACCGGCCGTAGGGGTCGAAGACCCCGGAAATCCCCGTGTTGGAGCAGTGTATCAGCGGGAGGCGGGACTCAATGGCGCGGAACCGGGCGATTTCCAACTCCTGCATGACGGCGCTGCTGGCCCCAAACCACGCCAGATTGGTGATGACGAGCAGGCAGTCCGCGCCCATCGCGCGCAGGTTCCCCGACATTCCGGAAAAGAGCACCTCGAAGCAGATCAGCGGGCCGACCTTTCGTCCGGACGCATCCAGAAGACGCTGTTCCTCCCCCGCAGAAACGCCGCCGAAGGCGATAGCCTCCAAGAACGGCAGATAGTCGCCGAAAGGGACATACTCCCCGAAGGGTGCCAGCCGAACCTTGTCATAAGAAGAAGGCGTGCCACCGTCCGGGGGGACGGCTTTCAGGGAATTGTAGGCGCGCCTTGTGGCGCGCTCGTCCCGTCCGTATCCCGTCAGCACCGTGCAGCCCACGTCACCAGCCAGTGCTTTCAGCCGCGTTTCCACCTCTTCGGCGGGCAGGGCATCCGGAACGGCGGCCTCGGGCCAGACCACCAAATCCATCTCGCCTTCCCGGGCAAGCGACCGTGTCATGTCCTCCAGGGTGTCAAAAAGGAACCCGGCATAATGGGGGTCCCACTTCACCTCCTGGGAAAACATGGGCTGGACAATGCCGGCACGGACGGGGGCTGTCTCCGAAACCGGGGGCTCGCGCAGCAGCGCACCCCCCGAAAATGCCACGCACACCAGCAGGACGGCAACGCCGGCATATGCAAGACGCTTTCCGCCTGTGATGACGAAGGCGAGATGGGCGTTTACCGCCACCAGAAGCAGAGAAACAAGCGACACCCCGCCTACGGCCGCCCACTGGGCCACGGAAAGCACGGGACCCTGAGTGTAGCCGAGAGCGCTCCATCCAAACCCCGTGAAGAGGTTGGCCATGCCGAGTTCCATGAACCACCACAGGAGCGCCAGTTCCAGCGCGCCGCCAAAGGCCCATCGGCGGCGTCCAGCGGCCCACAGGCCGCCGCATGCAGCCCAAAACAGCGCCAAGGCGACACAAAGGAGCTGCTGACCAAGAATCGCCCAGCCGCCGGCCCAGAAGATGTTTGCCCACAGCCACTGGAGTAGCAGCGAATGAAAGACGTATCCACAGAAGAGAAACCGGAGGAAGACGCCCCGCGGGGCCGCCTTGACACAGGACAGAAACAGGGGGACCAGGGCCACCCAGGCCAGAAAGTGGAGGTGCGCCGAAGGGAAGGCGAGAAACAGGGCCACAGCGGACACGCCCGGAGCGACCAGACGGGACACCCAGGGAGACCCCAGGATGCGCCGAAACAGGCCGGTGTGCCCGCCTGCAAGTTCCCTTTCCGGGAGGAGCGCATCCGCCCCGGTCCTCTTTAGGGCCTTTCCCATCATTCTCCTGCCTTGCCGAACCGCATGGAATACAGGCGGCTGTCCTTCATCACAAAACGCGCGCGCAGGTCCTTTCCGGCAAGCTCCGCCGGGGACTTTCCGGATTTCCAGGCCGCGGGCCGCGAGATGAAATTGCCGACAAGTTCCACAGAGTCCTCAATACCGAAGCCGGGAAAGACGTTCCCGTCCGCGTCCTGAAGCTCGACCCGCACCCCGCCGGCGGCCGAGGTTGCAAAATTTAACAGGAGCGCCTCCCCCTCGAAACGCAGGGGTTTCGTGACCATTTCCCCGCCGTTGTAGTCGGCGGCTACGGCGGCGAAACCGTCGAACCGCAGGGTGTGGCGGACGAGATGCGCGGTGGGCTGCCCGTAGTGATGCTGCACAAAGAAGGACATCTCGTTGGCGCCCGTGGGGACCACGCCGCAGGCGGGGTAGTTGGACCGGGAGGTCCAGTTTTCCACCCCGACCCCCGGCCGGATGAACCCCTCCATGAACGTGCGGTCGTAGAGCGCGCCGCCCCGGCTGGTCATCAGAACGCCGTCCGAGCAGTCCTTCCCATATCCGCCCTGAATTCCTAGGGCGGCGGCCTCGGCGTCCGACACCACAGTGCGCCCGGGCATGAAACGCGCCGCGAGGGCCACATAGACATGCGGTGCCCGGAAATAGGGGGTGGTCTGGTTGATGTAGATGTGCTCCAGCGGCGCGCCGCCGTTGCCCATCTCCTCCGGCTTCGCCCAGGTTACGAAGTCATCGGACACGGTCCGGCTGATCCAGCGGTACCCCGCGAAGGGCCCCTCCGACCAGGTCCGGAAATAGCAGACATACTTTCCCTCCGCCTCGGACCAGAAAGCGACGTTCTGGGAGTCGAAGGCCCCTTCGGTGATGACGCCCTTCTGCAGCATGTGCCAGTTCAACCCGTCCGGCGAGACAAAGGCGGCCAGTCCGGTCTCACTGGTTCCAGCGAGCGCCTTGTAGCGCTGTTCGGGGGGCACCCCCTCCCGCGCGTCATAAAAGGGGGCGAAATTGTGGGAATATGGCGCCGTTCCCGCCAGAATGACGTTGTTTTCGCGGGTGCCGTTCACTTCGTGCAGGCCGAGGAAGGGCTTGGTCCAAGTGATGCCGTCCACGCTCTCGGCGTAGCAGGTGACCTCCGTGTCGGACCCGTCCTTGTTGGGCTCGGGCAGCCCGCGGTAGTACATGCGGAACTTCTCCGGATCCTGAAAAACGGTGACATAGCCGCAATAGCGTCCCTCCCAGGGCGCGTCGAACCGGAGGGCCACCCCCGCCTCGGCGGGGGACTGCATCTCCAAGGAGGCCCCCTCCAGGCGGTCAATCAGGAACCGGTCAAGAAACGGCTCCAGCCGCGTTCCGATGTTCAACGCCTGCCCCGGGGCGATCCCGGAGGCGCAGAAACATGCCAGCACGGCGCACAGTGAAAGAACTCGTCTCATGTCCCGTTCTTCTCCCTTGCCGATGTGTTTTCGGACGTTTCAGGAAACGCCGGGTCCGTCTTCCGCCTGTTTCATCCCCTTGTAGGTGGGGACCACCCCCACCTTGATCCGGAAACGCTCCTGAATGGCGCTCCAGTCCTCCTTGAGGTTCCCCGTGGGGTAGAAGAGCTCGTCCACCCCGATCCACCGCTCCTTGTAGTTGATGATGCCGAAGAGGATGGGGATGCCCGCCCCCACGGCGATCCGGTAGAAGCCCAGTTTCCAATGCTCCACGTTCTTCCGGGTTCCCTCGGGGGTAACGATGACGTGCATGCGCTCGTGCGCGTTGACGATGTTCACCATCTGGTCCACAATCCCGACGGGGCTGCGCCGGTTGATCGGGATGCCGCCGAGCCAGCGCAGCAGGCTGCCGAGGGGCCAAAAGAACGCCGAGTCCTTGATCATGAACACGCACGGCAGGCTCAGGGCGAGCGCGGCCGCCAGCGTGTACGGGAAGTCCCAGTAGGACTGGTGCGGGGCGCAGGCCACCACGCACTTCGGCACGTTGGGGTTCTCGCCCACCAGCCGCCACCCGCCCAGTCGGAGGACCACGCGCCCGATCCACCGGCCCAAGGGAGAGTATTCGCTTCTGATTTTCGTGCCTTTGACAATGGAGGACACCGAACTGTCCATGGCCGACCTTTCCATTGA
The DNA here is from genome assembly GCA_029554925.1 of Candidatus Hydrogenedentota bacterium. Lineage (GTDB taxonomy): Bacteria > Hydrogenedentota > Hydrogenedentia > Hydrogenedentales > CAITNO01 > JAAYBR01. Next base: position 19,931 of record JAKPUV010000373.1, read on the forward strand.
TGTTTCCCAATGACAGCGGTTCCGGTATTGTATGCGCCCCATTGGAAAAAAACAAAGCAGGCGCCCTTCGGACCGCCGATCGGCTATACTGTCTCCTCAAAGAAAAGGAGATGCGTCATGGAAACCTGGACCCCTGAAAACCTGCTTGCCTCCGGGCGGTCCTTCATGGACTCCCGGGTCCTGCTCACCGCTGTGGAACTTGACCTGTTCTCCCTGTTGGACGGGTCCGAAATGACGCTGGAGGAGGTCATTGTCGAGGGCGGCCTTTCGTCCCGGGGGGCGGCCATCCTGCTGGACGGACTCGCCGCCCTCGGTCTCCTGGAGAAGCGCGGGGGGCGGTACGCCGTGGCGCCGGCGGCCCTGCCGCTCTCGTCGAGGCATCCGCAGTCGGTGCTGCCCATGATGCGCCACACGGCCTCCCTGTGGCACCGGTGGTCGGAGCTCACGGCCATTGTCCGCACGGGCAAGGGAAGCGAGCGCCCCGCCGGGGCCTTTGACGACCCGCAGGAGCTTGAGGCCTTCATCGGCGCCATGCACGTCGTGGGCCGGGAGGCCGCGGCCCACATTGCCCGCGTCTCCCGTGCGGACGCCTTCCGGAGCCTGCTGGACGTCGGCGGGGCCACGGGCACCTATGCCGAGGCCTTTCTGCGCGAGTACCCGGCCATGAAGGCCACGGTTTTCGACCGGCCGCCCGTCATCGAGATGGCCCGGCGCCGCCTGGAGCCGCTGGACATCTGGCCCCGCGTCACCCTGGCCGCAGGCGACTTCTACCGCGACTATCTTCCGGGCGGGCACGACCTGGTGCTGCTTTCCGCAATCATCCACCAGAACAGCCCCGAGCAGAACGTGGACCTCTACCGGAAATGCTTTGACGCGCTGGTTCCGGGCGGCCGCATCCTCATCCGCGACCATGTCCTGAGCGCGGACCGCACCCAGCCCGCGTCCGGCGCGTTGTTCGCCCTCAACATGCTTGCCTGCACCAACGGCGGCAACTGCTACACCCTTGCGGACATCACGGAAACGCTGGAGCGGGCCGGGTTCGCGCGGGTTGCCCTGCTGCAGGACGGCGACCGGATGGACGGGCTGGTGGAGGCCTTCAAGCCCTGATCCCGGAGCCGCAACGGCGGGGAAGAAACGCCGCCCGTTCCTTTGCTATACTTTTTCGTGTTTCCACGGGTGCCCGTCCCGCCGCGGACGGGGTTGACCCCTTCAACGCGTCCCCAACCAAAGGAGTCCACAGTAATGTCTGAGAAGATGGATATCGGGCTGATCGGCCTGGCAGTCATGGGCGAGAACCTCGTGCTTAACATGGAGAGCAAGGGATTCGGGGTGTCGGTGTTCAACCGCACCGT
>JAKPUV010000396.1 GCA_029554925.1 Candidatus Hydrogenedentota bacterium
GTCTCCGCGAAGGAGGCCCTGCGCCTCTCGCTCAACATCCCGGCGGTGCAGGCGCTGGACCGCGTCGGAACGAAGGAGCTGCTGGCCTTCCTGCGCCGCGCCGGCATGACCACCCTCACCCGCGGGGCGGACGACTACGGCCTGGGTCTCGTGCTGGGCGGGGCGGAGGTGACACTGGAGTCCCTGGCGGGGGCCTATCTGGCCCTCGCACGGCTGGGGGACGCCCGCCCTCTGACATGGCGTCAGGAGACGGCAGGGGAGGGGAGCGCGCCGCTCCTCTCGCGGGGCACCGCCCTGGCCCTGTGGGACATGCTGGAGCAGCCCCTTCCCGGCGAGTTGGAACAGAACCTTGTGTCCACAGGCATGACCCCCGCGCGTGTCTGCTGGAAGACCGGCACCTCCGCCGGATTCCATGACGCGTGGGCCGTCGTGTTCAACGCCCACTACCTGGTCGCCGTGTGGATGGGCAACAACGACGGCAAGGCGTCGCCGGACCTCGTGGGCGCCCAGGCGGCCCTGCCCCTCGCCGCGCGCATCTTCCGGGGCCTCCCCGCAAAAAACACCGCCGCGTGGCCCGATGCCGCGGGCGAACTTGTCCATGTGACCGTGTGCGCCGACTCCGGCCTGCCCGCGTCGCCCTGCTGCGGAGCCACCCGCTCCGTCCTCCTGCCGCGCGGACAGTACCTCCACCGCCGCTGCGCCGTGCACCAGCCCGCCCCGGACGGCAGGGAAGGGGGGATCGAATGCTGGCCCGCCTCCCCCGCGCGCTGGGACCTGGCGCGCCTGCCGCGCCGCGCCCCCTCCGCCGAAGGCGACGGCGGGGAGGACGTCCGCCGCCTGCTCGCCATCACCTCCCCGGCCGACCGCGCCGAGTTTGTCCTGTCCGGCACGCCGGGCGGTGACCGGGTCCCCCTGAAGGCCTCGCATCAGGAGGCCACGCCCCTCCACTGGTATGTGAACGGGAAGTATCTCGGCGAGTCCGGCCCCGGCAGCCCGCTGGTCATGGACCTCGCAGCGGGCACCAGCCTGATCACCTGCATGACCCCCGCGGGCGACACGGCCAAGTCCGTCATCCACGTCACCGGGGGGTAGGTTCCCTACTGCGAGGGCGCGGCGGCCTCTTCGGGCTTCGGGGCTTCTCCCGGCATGTCCACGAGGCGGGAGGGGTTGGTGGACCGGAACTGGTACCGGTCCATCGGCTCGATGACATAGGAGCCGTCCGGCATCACCGCGTACTTCCAGGGCGAGTCGTCCACGGGGTTCCGCGGGATCTCCGGCACATACGCGGGCGCGAGATCCTCGAGACGCTGCGGGGGCGCGCCCTTCTCCGAACGGTATCGCTCCACGGCCACGGCCAGCCACACCGCGTCCACCCAGGCCTCCCCCTCCACCTGGCTTCGCAGCACGCTGAGCAGCGGCGGCCATCCCCGATACCGCGCAAACGGCCCCTTCTCGCGGATGAATGCCGCGAGCGGAGGGAAGGGCCCCGCCAGCATGCCCCGGACGGTCTCCAGATGCTCCCGCAGGAACGCCGACTCCTTCCGCCACTGACGGTCAAAAAACATGCGCCGGAACCGGGTGTCAATGGGGGTGTCACCCGGCGCCACGAAGCGGAGCGTGTCATCAACGGTCATGCAGTAGGACCGCAGCACGTCCTGGCGGTCCACCTGGGCCTTGGCCCGCTCCTCGTCAAGCAGGGCCTGAAGCCGCTCCAGCTCCCCCGGCCTCCCCGCGCGCAGCCGCGCCACAATCGGCAGAATGCGCAACGGACTGGTGCGGGTGATGCTCATGCTGGAAAACAATTCCCGGGTGACCTGAATGTCATAGCGGGGTTCTGTTCCGAAGATCGCGCAGGCGGCCGCCTCGCGGCGGATCAGGGCGAGATGGTTCTTGGCGAGGTCAAGGAAACGGTCCGGCCCCTCGTCCCGGTGGGCATGAAACATGACCAGCATGTCCAGGAAAGCGGCAGCCTTGCCAAAGGACTTGCGAACGTCCATGTTTTCCTCGCGGACCCCCCCCGAACGCGGGGCAAGATACACCGGACTTTCCAGCACACGCGGCAGACCGGCAAGAACCTCCTCCGTGGACGCAAGATAAGAGGCCAGGGCGGGGTCGTCGTTGGCGCAGAAACTGTTGGAGCGGGCATAGGCGGACACCCGGATTCGCTCCTCCCACGACCCGGGCTGGCCGAAGGGCTGGGGAATCCTGACCTTGCCCTCCCCCTGCGGAAGGCACGGGGGGACATCCCCAAGCGCCCTTGCCGCGGCGTCCAATTCCATGAGTGCGTACACCCCGTTCTCCGGCAGCAGCCGCTCCGCGGAAATGCGGGTGTATTCCTCCTCCCCGAGGATGGCCTCGGGCGGGCCGGAACCGGACAGGGCCAGCGCCGCGATGAGCGCGCCGAGTGCGAGCGGAATCAGGCAGAGAAACAGCAGGTTGCGGCGCACGGCGCGGTTGATGGGGGGGCGGCGGGCCATGTCAGGACCCCGCGACACGGTTGGAGACGTATTCCCTGCGCCGCACCGCGATGATGCTGGCGACCAGGAAGGCCGCCGTCACGCAGGCCAGGACCAGCCCGGCCCGCGACGCGCTGACTATGAAGACCTGCTTCTGGAAGCTGCCCAGGGCCGTCTGCACCTCCACCACGGCGCGCTGCGTGGCCAGCACGGGGTACAGGGCGTCCACATACTTCTTGATGGTCAGGAAATCCACGAGGCCCGGGATCACCGTGGCGATCTTCTGCCAGCCGTAGAGCAGCAGGAGCCCGTAGACGATGGGCCGCTTGGTGAACGCGCCCAGGAAGACCGCCAGCGCGCCGTAGGCCGCCAGGGCGGCCGCGGTAACGCCCAGGTAGTGGGCCAGCAGGACCAGGTTGTTCCGGTCGGTCATCTTCAGGTTGGCGAGCGTCGCGCTGGCCAGGTAGGTGAGCGTGATGGACACGGACAGAATCGCCACGGACACGCACAGGTACGCGATAAAGCGCCCGACCACCCACCCGGAGCGCGGGATCGGCCGCGTCAGGATGTAGGGCATGGTCTGCATCTCCACGTCCTCGGCGACCAGCATCCCCGCGAAAAACAGCGCGAGCAGCGGCGCCAGCACGCTGATGTAGAGCTGCTCGACGAGGCGCACGAAGACCACGTTGCCCCCGTCCACAAACTGCGTGCGCGAGAGGAACGCCATCGCCAGGGGGATCAGCACGGGCAGAAACGCCACCAGCGCCACCAGGGCGAGACGCTTCTGCCGCAGGATGAGCGACGCCGCGTGGCCCGCGCTCCCGCGCACCGCGTTCGCGTAGCCCCGCGCCGCCGGCTTCGCGCCGAGAAACGCGGCCAATGCTCCGGGTGTGTGCTCCATCGTTCTCCGCCTACTTCTTGGTTAGGTAGTCAAACACGGCCTGCAGGCTGTCGTCCGCGCACTCAATGGTCCGCACCAGCGGATCCTCCCCGAGCGCGAGGCCGTTCAGCAGGTCATAGCAGCGGTTCGGGTCGCTGGTGCGCAGCACCAGCCCGTCGTCCCGCAGCTCCAGCGCGAGGATGTGCCCCTCCCCGGCGACGCGCGCCGCCAGCGCGCGCGGGGAGCCGCTGGACACGTGGATCGTGTGCGGCTGGCTGTCAATGAGCGCGCGGATGTCGCGCACCCGGCCCTGGGCGATCAGCGACCCGCCGTAGAGCAGCACCACGTCGTCCGTAATCCGCTCGATCTCGTACAGCACGTGGCTCGACACCACCACCGGCGTGCCGTGCTCCGCCAGCCGCTGGATCAGGGCGTACATCTCGTCGCGGCCCTGCGGGTCCAGGCCGTTCATCGGCTCGTCCAGCAGCAGGAAGTCCGGCCGCGCCGCCAGCGCCTGCGCCAGCTTGATACGCTGGCGCATGCCCTTGCTGTACTCCTCCACCGGGTCGTGCATGCGGTCCGTCATGTGGACCAGGTCGCAGGCCTCCTCCGCCGCGCGGGCGGCGTCCCGGCTGTTCATGCCCCAGTAGCGGTTCATCCAGTAGACGAACTCAAACCCCGACGTGTTCGCGTAGAAGTTGTCCGTCTCGGGGCAGTACCCGATGCGCCGCAACACCGCGGCGTTGTTCCGCGGCGGCCCGCCCAGCACCCGCACGCTGCCGCGGCTCGGCGCGTGCAGGCCGAGGATCACCTTGATCAGCGTGCTCTTGCCCGCCCCGTTCGGCCCGAGCAGCCCCGTCACCCCCCGGCCAATCTCGAGGTCCAGGTTGTTCAGCGCGATGACCTCGCCGAACCACTTGGAAAGGGATTTCACCTCCACCACGGCGCTCATGCGGGAATCTCCGCGCGGCGGACGCGTCGCGCAACGATCAGCAGGCAGATGAGCGCGGTCACCGCCAGCAGCAGGAAGGGCCAGTGCCAGGCCATGTCAAAAATGGCGGGACGGATGCCGAAGAAATCCTGTCCCAAACGCATGACCGCCAGGGGATAGGAGAGGCCCAAGTAACTGCGGGCGCGCAGCGACTGCGAAAGGAGACCGGCCATGCTGGAGTTTGCGATGATGAGCATGAACAGCGTGATCGCCGCGTAGTTCTGTCCCGGGAGCAGGCTGGAGCAGGCCAGCACGGCCAGCGCCGTGGGCACCACCAGGACGAGCGAGAAGAGGAGGGAGGCGGAGGCCATGTCCACCGCCTCGCGGGCCAGTTCCCAACTCGGCAGGAGGATGACATGCTCGGCGATGAGGAGCAGCGCGGGCAGCGCCGTGACCGAAAGCCCCAGCAGGATGAGCGTGGCCGCCTTGCCCAGCAGGTAGTCATGCCAGCGCAGGGGCTTGGAGAAATAGATTTCCATGAGGTTGTTCCGGAAATCGTTGCAGATCATCCCCGCCCCCGCGTACAGCAGGATGATGAACATCACCGGCGTCTGGAAGTTGATGAAGTCGAAGAAGGTGCTGGACTTGACCGTGATCCCCTCCAGACGGCTCAGCACGGCGGCCATGGGGTGGTTGGGATCCTGCACAATGGTGTCGTAGGCGACGATCTGCACCAGCCGCAGCAGCACCTGGATGCTCGACAGGAGCACGAGAAACTTGAAGATGCGCAGGCGCGCCAGCACGCGGAACTCCTGCTCGACGACGATCCACCAGCGGAACCGGTGGCGGAAAACGCCCTCGTAGTTGCGGTAGGTGTGCTCATACACCGGCATCGGACGTTTCCTTCCCCAGGGCTTCCATGAACGCGGTTTCAAGGGACCGGCGGGCGGGGCGGAAATGGCGGACCTGCGTGCCCGCCGCCCGAGCCAGCTCGAAAAACGCGTCCTCCTTCATCTCCGCGGGCACCCGCACCAGCAGCGTGTCCGACGGTGCCATGCGCCGCTGGACGCACCCGGCCCCATCCAGAAGCGCCGCGTAGGCCGCGTCGTTGTCCCGCACGCGCACCTCGTACTGGCGCTCCAGGGCGCCCGTGAGCGACTCGATGCTCCCCTGGCTCAGGATGCGGCCCTTGGCCAGCATGGCCACGCGGTCGCAGACATGCTGGACATCGGGGAGCAGGTGGGAGGAGAGAATCACGGTGACGCCCCGCTGCGACGCGATCTCGCGGATCAGCTCCAGCATCTCAATGCGCCCGTCGGGGTCCAGCCCGTTCGTCGGCTCGTCGAGGAACAGGAGCTTCGGGTCGTGGATGAGCGCCTGGGCCAGCTTCACCCGCTGGAGCATCCCGGTGGAGTAGGTCTCCATGTTCCGGTAGCGGCTCTCGCCGAGCCCCACATAGTTGAGCACCTCGTGCGTGCGCTCCATGGCGTCCACCATGGACATGCCGAACAGGCGCCCGCAGTAGGTAAGGAAGGACACGGCGCTGATCTTGGGGCTCGTGGACTCCCGCTCGGGCATGTAGCCGACCCGCTGGCGCACCAGCAGCGCGCTCTTGGGAAGGGGAAGGTCGAACACCTTCACGCTGCCCGACGCGGGGCGCAGAAAGCCCAGGATGGTCTTGATCAGGGTGCTCTTCCCCGCGCCGTTGGGCCCGAGAAGGCCCAGCGCCCCCTCGTCAATCCGCAGGGACACGCCGTTGAGCGCGGGCTCCCCCCCGTAGGACACGGTAAGATCGTCGATTTCTATGAGCGCCATACGCGTCTTTCGTCAGTAGTTCGACACATTGAGCGTCAGCGGGATCACCTCCTCGCTTCCGACGGACACCACCTCAGTGTGCACGAAGCGCACCTGCAGCGGGTTCCTTCCGCCCAGCTCGAAGTAGTATACATTGAGTTGCCATTCGCCCGGCGGAACGTCCTCCAGCAGGAAACTTCCCATCGGGTTGATGCCCGTGCTCTGGCCCGTCAGCTGCGACAGGTCGGCCATGCCGCCCAGCGGCCCGGGAATCATGCCCGGCATCTGGAGCACCACGCGCCCGCCGAGCATGTTGCCCGGACCGGGGAAGCACTGCCCCTCGATGCGCGCGCCGGAGCGCCCGCCGAAATCACAGCGCGCCGTGCGCCCCTCCTCGATGGTGACCTGGAGCCCGCGCGCGCCGTAGACGCTCGAAATGTCGCCGCTGCTCAGCTCGGTGACCATCGCCTGGAACACGCCCGTCGAGAGCCCGTCTATGTAGTAATACCCCTGCTCGTCCGTGGTGGAGGTTTTCGTGTCCCCCCCGCCGACCACCATGACGACCGCGCCGGGGGTGGCGCGGCCCTCGGTGAAGACATACCCCTCCACCGCGCCGCCGTAGCCGAGGCGCAGGCGGATGTTCTCCTGCCGCCCCCCCTGCGGCAGCTCCACGGGGCCCTCGCTGGCCGTGGCGTAGCGGGGATGCCGCGCCATGACGTAGTAGACGCCCTCCGGAAGGTTTTCAAAAACGAACGCGCCGTCCTGACCGACCTGCCTCACGCGGTCCTGCGGCACGTTCGCCGACAGGATCATCGCCTCCGCCGCCGACGCGGCCTCGACCAGCATCACCTCCGCACCCTGCACGTTTCCGCTGTCCCCGGCGGTTACGGTGCCCGCGATGCGCCCGCCGGAGTCATCGAGCTCCAGCACCACCCCCTCCAGCACCTGGCCCGCCTCCAGGGTGATCTCCTCGCGCGCGGGGGCGTAGCCCTCGGCCTTTGCCTCCAGCCGGTGCACACCGGCGTCCAGCCGCAGCTCAAAGGTGCCGTCGGGGTTGTCAAAGCTCATGCTGGTCGTGGACCCGCCAAGCATGCTCATCATGTCCATGCGCCCGCTGCCGTCCGTCGAAAGGGGATAGGCGGCCACCTGGTACATGGCCGGGGCCCGCCCCGTGTCTTTCGCCTTGACAATCCCGCGGACCAGCGCGGACTGCGTCATCACGACGCGCATTTCCTCGTTCAGCCGCACGCGCCGGACCGTCACGGGGGTGTACCCGTCTTTCCGGACCACCAGCGTGTAGGCCCCCTGGCTCACCCCCTCAAAGACGAACTTGCCCCCGCCGGAGGTGGACTCCGTCCGGGAGACCGTCGAAACGTCCGCCAGCCCCATCCCCTCCAGCCGCACCTCCGCGCCGTCCACCCCCATCCCCGTCGCGTCGCTCACCACGCCGAAGACGGAGAAGTTTCCCTCGTCCACCGGAGCAAGCTGCAGGCGCACGTTGGTGAGGTCGTTGTAGCCGTCGGGGTAGACGGGATACCCCTGGATGGGGATCTTGAAGCCCTTGGCCTGCGCCATGAGCTGGTACTCGCCCGGCGGAAGCTCCGCGATCGTGAAGCGTCCGTCGGCGTCCGCGGTGGTGTTGCGAAAGGCCTGCGGGGAGTCCATGGGCGTCAGCAGTTTCGAATACGCCGGGATGCAGGTGATCTGCGCGCCGCCCACCGTTCCGCCGCGCGTGCTCTCCACCACCCCGGTGATGTTGGTCCCGGCGAACATGAAGATGTCCACCCGCACCGTGCGCTTGGCGGAGGTCAGCAGGAAGGGGTCCGCCATCTGCGGCGCGTGGGAGGAGACGGTGGCGTAGAGGCGCCAGGGCTCGTTCAGGGGCACCCCCTTGAGCTCGTAATACCCCTCCCCGTCGCTCGTCGCCGTGAGGGGGGGTGCCTGCCGCGCCATGGCGTTGATCGCCTGGGCCAGGGGGCTGTCGGAGGTGCAGAGCACCACGTCCGCCTGCGGAATGGGATCCCCCTTGTGGGTCTGGACGTGCCCCCAGACGATCCCGGCGGCGTCCACCTCGAAATTCACATTGGCCACGACCGCGTCGGGCGCCGTCACGCGCACCTTCTTGAAGGGCAGCGCCTTGCCCGCCGTGTACGGCGTGTTGCGCAGGTCCAGGGTCACGGGGATGTCGCCCGTCTCCACCCCCTGCAGCACGTAGTCGCCCCGGTCGTCCGTCACCGCCGCAATGTCCCGGCGCCCCTGGACAATCACCCGGACACCCTGGGCGGGTGTGGCGCTTCCCGCTTCGGTGACGCGACCGGAAATCGTGGCCCCCGTGTCCATCTGAAAGTCGAGTTCCGTCTCGGGAAGGTCGTCCGACAGGCGGGGCGTCTGCTGGGTCACGGCCACATACCCCGGCATCGTCGCCTCGACCATGTAGACGTCCTCCTCGAACACCTCGAGGGAATAGCGGCCGTCGGCGCCCGTCTCCGCCTGATAAGCCGAGCCCGAAAAGGCGGACCGGTCGCCCCCGCGGAAACTCCCCTGACGCGCGGCCACCCGCGCGCCAACAATCGGCGCGCCGTCCGTCTTGCCGGTGACGGTGCCGCGGATGACGTATCCCGCGGCCTGCACCTCTTCGGCGGCCGGTTCTTCCCCCGCAGGGGCCGCGTCCGCCGCGGTGTCCGGCGCCTTGGGCCGCGTGGCCCGGGGCACCTCGCCGAAGGACGGGGAGGCATTCCCGTCCTCGGGCCGTTTTTCAGCGGGAGGCTCCTGGTAGGAGATGGCGGAGACGGGCGGGGGAGGGGTGCGCTCGGGCGCGAAAAGAAACGCGCCCACGACAAGCGCCGCAAGAACGATCATGGCCGCGGCGATGATCTGCACGGTGGACACGGTGGCGTTGCTGCGTCTTCCCCGGCTCATGTTCTTCCCGTTCTCCTAGGCGAAACACCGCTATTCTCGCACAATTACCGGCGGGCGCGCCAGAACATGACAACGCCGTCTGGCCCGCGAAGGTCGACAGGCAGACGGCGTGGAATTTTCGGGTGCCGGATCAGCGGTAGTTCAGGTACCGGCGCAGGGGCCGGACCCCCAGCGCGATGGTCGCCGCAAGCAGCAGCAGGCTCAGGACCAGCGTGTAGGCCCCCGTGTAGTCGCCGAGGGAAAGGCCCAGGGCGGTCGCGTAGTAGTCGTAGTGGCCCTTGCCGCCGGAAACGCCGGCCCGGGCGATCACGTCCAGCTTGGTGAACCAGAGATAGCCACCCGCCGCGATCAGCGAGGAACTCAGCGCCAGCAGCAGCGTGATCAGCGACACGCGGAAACGGCGCATCTCCCGGTCGCGCAGGGCGGCGATACGCAGCCGCTCGGAAACCCCCGCCACCAGGGTGGGGGGCGCCTGCAGCTCCTCGTCCGGCCGGAGGGCGGCCTCTATCAGGGCGTCCAGCCTGTTCATTTTAGAACCATCCATGTCCGCCAAGCTCCTTTTCCACGATGCGCCTGAGCTGCCGCCGCGCCCGGAACATCCATGTCTTCAGCGTGCCCATGGGAATCTCAAGCGCCTGGGCAATGTCCTCGTAACTCACCCCTTGCAGGTAATAAAGCGTGATGATGGCCGCGTAGCGCTCCGGAAGGCGGGGAATGCACGCCCGGATCTGCTCCGCGAAATCCGTGTCCGTCGGCTCGGGACCCTCGGCATGCGCGTCGTGGTGCGGCTCAAACTCCACCTCGCCCCGCCGACGGCGCCGGTTGAGCTCCGTCAGGCACACGCTGGAGGTCACCCGGTACATCCACGAACGGAAACTGCACTCGCCCCGGAAACCGCGCAGCAGGCGGAAAGCCTTCAGAAAGGCCTCCTGCGCCATGTCCTCCGCAAGCCCCGTGTCGCGCATGTAGCGGTGCGCCACGTTGTAGACGATGTGCTGGTGGCGCCGGACCAGTTCGGAAAAGGCCTCGGTGTCGCCGGCGCGGGACAGGCTCACGAGCTGCCAGTCGTCCGGTCCGGCCTCCGCGCCGAGTTCCGCCGTCAGGGGGTAAGTCCTTACCGCCTCCATGGTCATGTCGTGCTCCTTTGCAGAACGATGTCTCCGTTCATGGAGTTCATGGAAAGCTTCGTCGCACCGTCTCCTATCACACCCAACACGGTCCTCCGTTTGAGTATGCCCGCCGAAACCGACAACCCCGCGTCGAGACGCACGTTGCCCCGGTTTGTGGCGGCGCTCACTTCGGCCGAGCAGCCTTCCGACATGACCAGTGTAATCCCTCCGTTCAGCGAGGTCAAGTCGCACGAGGCGACTTCCGGGGCCAGGATCCGGGTGATGATCGCCCCGGTGATCGTGGACGCCTGCAGCGTCCCCGCGCGCATTCCCGCGTGGATGTTGCCGTTCACCGTCTCCAGGGTCGTCTCGCCCGCCGAATCGAGCACCCGGATGCGCCCGTTTGTGGTCTTCACCGACACCGGCCCGGACGCCTGCTGCACCTCGACGTCCGAGTTGTTCCCCTCCACGTAGACCCCGTTGCATCCCCCGGCGACCCACACATTCCCGTTCTCCACGGTCAGCGCGAGGTCCGTCCCCCTGGGAACCATCACCACATAGTCCACCCGGACATCCAGCTCGTCGGGGCGCTGAAGCGGCTCGGTGGTCAGGGTCACCGTCTCCTCCGTCTGCTCCACCTTGAACAGGCTCTCCAAGTACTGGCCCGCCATGGGGTTCTGGTCCGCTCCGGGGGTGTAGGCCCGCGCGTCCGCCGTCACCTCGATGGTGGCCCCCTCACCCACCGACACCCGCACTGTCCCATCGGTGTTCATCAAATGAAAGGCCTTGGCGGCGGGCAGGGAAAACGTCTCGAATTTCTGGAATCCCGGAGGGCATACCTCCCGCGGCAGCCGGGGGGCCAGTATGCCCACGGCAAAGATCTGTATCGCCAGGGCGATCAATCCTGCTGTGACTGCGCTCTTGTAAAGCATCGCTTCAGTTCCCTGCCCATTAGACCCTCCGGAATCCCTCAAGTTTCATCGTCTGTGGCATGGTCCCCTTGTCTCACCGGTCCGCAGACGGGTATACTGGCCCCAAGAGGCTCCGTTTATGCGTGTTTCTCTCATGACGATACCGATGATTCTTGCCATCGTGGCGTTGCTTTATGTCGTTTTTCGCTCCCTCCTGCGCACTTGGATTGAGCACCGCGTGCGGATGACCATCTTGGAGCGGGCCGAACTGAACCCCGAAATGCTAAAACTGGTGGAGGAGTCCCAGTCGTCAAGAAACATCCCGACCCACGGACAGCACAGGCCAGGGGCCGACCCCGCGATCACGGGACTGATTCTTGGACTCATGGGTTTTGTTTTTGTGCTGATCAACGGACTTCTTGGCCGCACCCAGTGGGCCGTGGGCGCCTATTTCGGCGGGGTGGCCTGCGTGGTCGTGGGGTTTGTCCTGGCCGCCGTCGGCCTGCTGGCGCGATTCCTCGACAGCACTTCGGCCGGATCACGAAAGAGAGAAGAATAATCCCCCTTTGGGGGCGGTTGTTTTGGAGAGGCCTTGACAGCCGCAGGAAAAGGTGCAGTAGTGACAACGCTTCACGCAAGAGTCGCAAGGATCATCGAGGCGGCTGTGGGCCTCTACTATCTTGCGGGCGCCCTCCCGAAAGTGGCCGACATCAACAAGTTCTCCGTGCAGATGTCCGCTTACCATGTCATTGAGAACCGCCAGTTGCTTCCCGTCTTCGGATGTGTCACCATTTTCGCGGAATTCGCCGTCGGTATGGCGCTCGTTTTCGGGTTGCGGCTCCGGGGACTGACCTATGCCGTGTACCATGGCATGCTGGTGGTGTTCTCGGCCCTCATCGTCTATGCCTGGGTCTTCCACGGACTGGAGGACTGCGGCTGTTTCCCCCTCATTGCCATGACGCCGCAGGTTTCGCTCATAAAGAACCTCGTTCTGGTCCTCCTCGGCGCCTATTCCGGATGGGTGCTCTCCGGCCCCGGCAGCGCCCTAAGGCGGCCGCCCCTACGCGGCCCCGGCATGGTGCCGCGTTTCGTGGCGGCGCTGGCGGTCAGCATGCTGGCCACGGCCTACGCTTGGGCCACCGTGGACCGGCTTGACACCGGTACCGGCGGGGAAGGGGAGGCGACGGGTCCCTTTGCCGCGTTCCAAATCGAGACGCCGGAGGGCGTGTTCGACCTCGGCAAGGGCGTCTATCTCGTGCCCATCATGAGCATGACCTGCGAGGAATGCATGGCCAAAGTGCCCGAGATCAACGACCTGATGCAGGTTCCCGGCATACCCCCGGTCGTTGCGCTGTGCTTCGAGGAGGAGGCGGGGGAAATGGAGAAGTTCCAAAACGACACCCTGCCCCTGTTTCCCATGCACTCCCTGATCGGGCGTCCGTTGGTGTATTACAGCCTGAGAGGGGAGGACTCGTTCCGTCTTTCCCTGGTGAGCGGGGGACGGGCCGTGGCGGTGTGGGACGGAAAACTGCCGACTCTGGACGAGTTGATGCCCCTCGTTGAAAAGGAAAACGCCGCAGGGGGATGACCCTGCGGCGTCAGAAAGGCAAAAGGGGGAAGAAGATCAGGAGGCGCTCTTCTTCGAGAGCTGCAGCTGGAGACTGGCCTTCTTGCGGGCGGCGCTGTTCTTGTGGATCACGCC
>JAKPUV010000405.1 GCA_029554925.1 Candidatus Hydrogenedentota bacterium
AGCCCAGGGCAGGCCACCGCCCGAAGGGCCCGGCCTGCCCTGGGTTTCACGGCTCAAGCACCCTTTGCCCTGAAGGGGCAGCCGAAATTTCCGCGCGCACCCGAAGACAAGGCCGGTGTCTGAATTTCGGCTGCCCTTTCAGGGCAGATTTCAGGGGAGCCTCCTCCCCAGGGCTGGCCTGGCCCTTCGGGCGGCGGCCTGCCCTGGGCTCTATTCGGATGTCCCTTCGGGACAAAAGAGAAAGAGTCACTAACCCGAGCGGTACCCGATGCCATTTTGCGGGCACTTCCCGCACGGACTCTTGATTCAATCCCCCTGCTCAGGGCGCCGCATTCTCCTCCCCGGGGGGCGGGCGGAACAGGCGCTCGCGCAGGGCGAGGAGAAGGAGCCCCGCGAGGCATATCCATTGGAAGACGGTGAGGCCCCAGGCGATGTCTTGGGGGCGCAGGAACTCCTCCGCGAAGCGGAAAACGAAATACGCGGCGAGGAAGCCGGTCATGAGCGCGCCGGGCCGCGCCGTTTCCAGCCGCCGTTGCATGAACAGGAACGCGGCGAGGCAGAAAAGGATCTCGTAGACCTGCGTGGGGTGGCGGGGCACGCCGTCGCCGAAGTCCACGCCCCAGGGGAGCGCCGTGGGGCGGCCATGGCAGCAGCCGGAGAGCAGGCAGCCGACGCGTCCGACGGCCATCCCGAGGGCCACGGCGGGGGCGAGCACGTTGCCGAAGCGCGCGCGGAGGCCGAGGCGGCGTTTGACCCACCACACGGCGAGCATGCCGCCGACAAAGCCGCCCGCGATGGTGCGCCCGACCAGCAGGTGCTCCAGCCGCCACTCGGACGGCGGCACGAGAACCACGGTCAGCGCCCAGACGGGAATCTTGGCCCCGAAAACGCCGCCGAAGACCGCCGCCAGCACCACGGGGAAGACCTGCCCGGTCCGCGCGCCCGTGCGCGCGGCGTTGCGCCGGTAGACGGCGATGCCCGCGACGAAGGCCAGCAGCATGAACACGGCATAGGTGGAGACGGGCACCGGCCCGAGCGGGATCACCGGACAGAGCCCCCAGCCCTCCGGTTGGATGTGGCTGATCTCCATCAGCGGTCCCCGGCCCTGAAAAGGGCGGACGGGCGCGGGAAGAAGCGCGGCGTCCGCGCGCGGTAGGCGGCGTAGACGTCGCCGAAACGCCCCTCCAGCGCCCTCTCCTCCAGCGCGGCGCGGTACGTCATGGCGGGCAGGAAGACCAGCAGCGTCTCCAGGGCGGCCAGCCAGTTCAGATACGCGGCGGACGCGCCGAGGAACATCCAGATGAGCGAGGCGTACAGGGGATGCCGCACAAAGCGGTAGGGGCCGTCCCGCACGATGAAATGATCGTCGTACACGCGCACATGGTCCGACCAGTTGCCCCGGAGATGGACGCGGCCCCAGAGATTGTAGAGCAGTCCCCCGAGCATGGCGGCCAGCCCGGCGACGCGCAGGGCGTACACCGCCCCATGCGGCGGTGCGGCCACGGCCCCCGCGCCGAGGCGGATGGTGAGGACCAGCATGACGCCGAACACGGCCATGCTGAAGGTGGCCACCACGCTGCGCCGCTCGCGGAACCGCCGCGCGCCGCGGGCGGCCAGGAAGTTCGCCAGCACGGCGAGGAACATGCCCGCCACGCAGACCGACGCCACGAAGTCCGCCAGCAGGGTGAAGTCAGGCCGGGGCATGGCCCGCCCCCCGGTGGATCGTGTTGAACGCGGAGAAGGGGATTTTCCGCCCGTCCGGCTGGACGACATGGGTGCATTCCCGGCAGGCCCGGTCCAGGTCGAAGTTGTCCGCGTCGAGGAAGCTGATGACCGTCACATGAAAGAAGCGCTCCTGCACCAGCCGGGACCGGGCCTCCCGGTCCATCTCCAGCAGGTTGGCGGGCAGGCGTCCGGCGACCTCCGCCAGCAGCGCCGCGCCGCGGCACGCGCACATCTCGGCGGCCAGCGCGTGCAGGTCCTCGATGGACGTGGTCATGGGGTTGCCCGGGATGACCCCGGCGAGGGCGGGCGGCAGGGGCCGCCATGCGCCGTCCACCCGCTCCAGATAGGCCAGCGACGCCAGCCCGCACGAAAGCGGGAGGAAGTCGTCCGCCGTGAGCAGCTCC
>JAKPUV010000411.1 GCA_029554925.1 Candidatus Hydrogenedentota bacterium
GCCCGTGGACCTGGACGAGCTGCTCACGGCGGTGGAGGACGCCCTGGGCGCCCCCGGCCGCGGCGACGCGGACGCGCCGCCCCCCGGGGTGGTCGCCGAGAGCGCGTCCATGCGCGAGACCCTGCGCGCCGTGCGCCGCGCCGCGCCCGCGGACATCACGGTGCTGCTCCTCGGCGAGAGCGGCACGGGCAAGGAGGTGCTCGCGCGGCTCCTGCATGCGTGGGGCGCCCGCCCGGAGGGGCCGTGGATCGCCGTCAACTGCGGCGCCGTGCCCCCGGCGCTCTTCGAGAGCCACCTCTTCGGCCACGAGCGGGGCGCCTTCACCGGCGCCGACGCGCGGCGCGCCGGATGCCTCGAGGCCGCCCACGGCGGCACCCTCTTCCTCGACGAGATCGGCGAGCTGCCCCCGGAGGTGCAGCCGAAACTCCTGCGCGCCCTGGAGTCCGGCGCGTTCCGCCGCGTCGGCGGCGCGGAGGAGCTGCGCAGCGACGCGCGCATCGTCGCCGCCACCAACCGTGACCTCGAGGCCGACGTCGCCGCGGGGCGCTTCCGCGGGGACCTCTACTACCGCGTCAGCGCGTTCCCCGTGCGCATCGCGCCCCTGCGCGAGCGCCGCGACGACATCCTCCCCCTCGCCGCGCACTTCCTGCGCGGGAGCCACCGGCGCCTGTCGCCCGCCGCCGGGCGGCTCGTGGCCGCGCACGACTGGCCGGGAAACGCGCGCGAGCTGCGCAACGCCCTCGAGCGCGCGGCCATCCTCTCCACGGGCGCGGTGATCCTGCCGGGCGACCTGCCGCCGGCCGTGGCGCGGCCGCGCGCGGACGCGGACCCCGCCCCGGGCGGCGTGCTCGTCGGCGACATGGAGGCCATCCGCAGGCGGGCCATTCTGGAGGCGCTGGAGAAGACCGGCGGCAACAAGACGCGGGCCGCCGAGCTGCTGGGCATCAGCCGCCGCAGCCTCGTGTACAAGCTGCGCTCCTACGGCATGTGAGCGCGCGGGCCCGCGTCTCCCCACGTGTTGCGGTTTTACCACTTATACTGCTTGTGACACATCACACAACGGATCCTGCGCGGCGGGCCGGAGCGCCCCGCCGGCGGGGGGCGAAAAAGGGCCCCGAAAAAATACCCCGCGCAATGCTTGACATTGGCCCCCGCCATTTGGCATACTTCGCCTCCGTTCGACGGTGGTTGTTGCGAGCCGGTCCGGCGGCCCGAAAGGGCGCGGACGAAAAGGTTGACATCGGCCCCGCGGGCGTGGTAAAGTTGTTATCCGCTTGACCGAGAGCGGCAAGCGGCCCTCCCCACACCGGTGCCCTACGGCGCGGTTGCGCGGGGGGGAAAGAAAGTTGACAACGAGACAGTTTAATCAGTATGATGGCTATTCCGGTTTTCGGACCGGGGATAGCCGGTCAGCCGACGGGGCAACCCGGCGTCCGGCCGCCTCCAAAAAAAGGTGGACGGAAGGTTGACATGGGCCGCTCACGGGTGGTATGCTGTACGACCCGTTGAGCAAACGGTCCGGGTCCCGCAAGGGGCTGGCGCTCTTTGAAAATTGAATACGATGTACGAGAGATGAGATCGTAGCTTGTGCAGGATGGCAGGCGGCCTTGGCCGCAGGCCATCCCCAAGACGATTCCTTTTCGAGTGATTCGAACATAGGAATCAGACAATCCAACCAGTCCGGCGCCGGGGCAACCCGGAGCCGTCAAGGT
>JAKPUV010000414.1 GCA_029554925.1 Candidatus Hydrogenedentota bacterium
CCAGCACCGGCGGCTCCTGGCGCAGGCGCCCCGGGCTCTGACCGTCGCCGACTGGGAAGGAAAGCCCTTCTCCTATGAGGAGGTCGTCCAGCCCGTCCTTGACAGGCACTGCGTCTCCTGCCACAACCCCAGCCACCCGAAGGGCCTCGACTACACCGGGGTCCTCGACGCCGACAGAATCCCCGCGTCGTACCGAACGCTCATCGAGAAGGGTCTCGTGCATTACGCCGACATGGGTTGGAACTCCGGCGGCTGCGAGAAGAAGGAGCCCCTCACCCTCGGCACGCTCAAGAGCCGCCTGTGGGAGAAGCTCAACGCGGGCCACCAGAAAATCCAGCTCACCCCCGATGAGACCCTGAGAATCAAGACCTGGATAGACCTCAACTGCCCCCTCTGGCCCGACTACAAGAACCGCCTCGAACGCCCCGGCGAAGCCGAGCGTCTCGCAATGAGCGGAACCGGGGACAAATAGCCCGGGCAGGCACGCAGGAGGGAACGCATCCATAGCCCCCGTCGAGCGTTTTCTGAATCTCAAATTTGAGACTGTCGGCCTGCGGGCCATCCTGCTGCCGTGCGAGGCTTGGGGTTCAGGGAAAGGCGCCGGCGGCGCTCGGGGAACACGGATGGGCCAGCGGCTGGAAATGCACCCGGGCGCGCAGGGGAACGTGTGTCCCTCACCCCTGCCGAAGCCTTCTTTCAGGCCCATGTTGCGTCTCGGGTTTGAATCCGCCATTTCAAATTTGAAATTTCAGATTTGAAATCGGGGGCATGCGGGGATATCCTGCTGTTGCGGATGCGTTTGGGGGTGTCGGGCGCGGCGCGGTTTCCGTCCAAGCGTTCTCCTCGCGAATGGTTGGGAGGGTATAACGATGAAATACGCGCGTTTCGAGGATCTTCCTGTCTGGAAGAGCGCGCTGGAACTGGCCCGACGCGTGTATGCGCTCACGCGGGACCGGTTCTTCTCCCAGCCCGGCGACTTGCGCGACCAGATCCGCCGCGCCGCCCTTTCGGTCTCCAACAACATCGCCGAGGGGTTTGAACGGGGAAGCACCTCCGAACTGCTGGCTTTCCTGTACATCGCGCGCGGCTCGGCTGGGGAGGTGCGCTCGATGCTCCGCTTTGTGGAGGGGGCGTCCGCCGCCGCGCATCTTCAGGAGGAGATAACTTCACTGATCGCGCTCGCCGAGGGATGCTCCCGCCAGATCCGCGGATGGGCGGACAGCCTCCAGAACAGCGAGATCAAGGGGCAGCGCCATCTGAACGACCGGGCGCGGCGCGTGTTTGAGGGGCGCCGGGACGCGGATGCCTTCAGGCGGGACCTGGCGCGGATGCTGCATGAAGCGCACCCGGACATCTACCCCGATCCCGACGCGAAGAAGTGACTGTCGCCGACGCGGAAAGGGGGCCGGTATCACACGCCGGAATACCACACGCGGCCGCCGGAAGGCGCTTGGCCGGGATTTTAGATTTCAAATTTGAGATTTCAAATCACAGAAAGAACGGGTGAGGCGGGGCGTCCGTGCGGAAATCTGTCACCGCGGGAGGGGCATGGCGGCGGTCGGAACCGCCGCCGAAACTAGCCTCATCGGCGGGGGATGAACCGCCTCGGAAGCGGGGCGTCCGGGCGGACGGCTATTCCGACAGTCTCCGGAGCAGGTCGCGGCGGGCGGCGCGGAAGGCCGGGATGCCGGTGTCGTAGCTGTCGAAGTCCTTGACGAGGCGCGCGGCGATCTCCCGGGCGGCGGCGGGGTCCTTCTCCGCGAGCTGGGCGAGGAGCTCGTAGTCGGCGACGCCGTCGCGCATGGCCTCGTGGCGCAGGGAGTCGAGCGGGCCGTTCTTGCCGGGATAGACGATCCACGGGTCGCCCGCGGGCAGGTAGGGCGGGCCGCCGTGGGGGCGGGTGGTGTGGGTGACGGGGTCGTCCTTGGTCCAGTGGTTGTATCCCCAGTGCAGGTAGCCGGTGATGCCGTAGCGGAAGTTGATCCAGTGGAGGAGCCGGGTCTTGACGAGGGGCTGCTCAATGAAGCGGTTGGCGTACTCGCCCTGGGGGAAGACGCAGGTGTAGAACCACACCTCCTCGCCCGCCTTCTGGCGCTCCTGGTAATGCGCGAAGTCGTCCTTGAGGTAATTGAGCTGGGGCACCCAGACGTCCATCGCGCCGACCAGGTCCTTCTCGTGGCAGGCCTCCACGATCTTCAGCTCCGGGGCGTGTTTGCGCAGGAGCGCGGCGAGGGCGCGGTAGGATTCCTTGTTGGTCTGCGTGGGCTCGTCGGCCAGATGCTGGAGATAAATGTCCAGCCAGCCGTTCTCCCGCAGGTGCGCCACAAGTTTCGGCAGGAACCAGGCATGGAACACCTCCGCCTCCGGCGAGTCGGGGGCGGCGTGCTCACCCACCACCTTGCCCTCGCGCACGACGCGGATGCTGGCGCCGAAATCGGAGTCCCAGCCGCCGGTGCGTCCGCCGAGGTGCCCGCCCTCGATGCGGCCGATGACGCCCTCCTCCTGGAAGATGCGGACCCAGCGGTCGAAGCGGCTGAAGTCCACGGTCAGCCCGCCGTCGGCACCCACGCCGAATTCGGCCAGGCTCAGCGGGGAGATGAGCGCGACGTTCTGGCGGTGCTCCGCCATGTTCCGCGCGAAGCGGCGCAGGAGGGCGTAGTACTCCTCCGACTCCGGCTCCGGCGAAATCTCCATGTGGTTCCAGTTCATGGAGAACCAGTTGGTCATCCACAGGCGCGACGGCCCGGCGGCGGCGGCGAAGACCTCCAGCTCGAGCGGCACGGCGGCGTTGAACCCGCCGGCGGGCGTCATGGCGGACACGCGCGCCATGCCCCGGTAGAGCCCGGGGGCGGCGTCCATCGGCACGTCCACGGTGATCCAGACGGGCCGCGCCTGCCCCGGCCCCAGGTCCATCGTGTCCGTGTCCATCAGCACATCGGGATAGTCCGCCGGCGGCTTGCGCAACTGGTCATTGGAGGGTTTCTGCGAGGGCCGGTCCACGTAGACGTAGCCGACCACGCGCGGCGCGCGCGCCGTGAGGGCCGCGCCGGAGGGGGCGGTCAGCGGATCCACAGCCACGCGCACCCCGGTGAGAGGGTGTTCGGTGCGCACGACCACCTGGAAGGTGGCCTGCTCGCCCCGGGCGGCCTCCAGGGGCGGCACGGGTTCGGCGCCGGGCCGCGCGTCGGCGAAGACCTTTTCCAGGGGGTCAACGAGCCAGACCGCGACGGGGTCGGCGGCGGCGGAGACGGCGCACAGCGCAACAACGCACAGACACAGGAACGGTTTCATGACAGGCTCTCCCTCGGTTCGCGGCGACCGCCGCGCCGGGGCCCATGATACCCGCCGTTCCATGAAAAAAGCGAACGGGGATCAGTCCAGTCCGGCGAGGGCGCGCAGGTATTCGCGGTTCATGAGGGTGATGTTCTCGACCTTGACCTCCTTGGGGCAGGCGGCCTGGCACTCGTAGTGTTTCGAGCAACTCCCGAAGCCCTCGGCGTCCATCTGGCGCACCATGGCGACGACGCGGCGGTTGCGCTCGGGGTGGCCCTGGGGCAGTTTGCAGAGCTGGGTGATCTTCGCGGCGGTGAAGAGGCTGGCGGAGGCGTTGGGGCAGGCGGCGACGCAGGCGCCGCAGCCGATGCAGGCGGCGGCGTCCATGGCGCGCTCCGCGTCGTCCTTCTTCACGGGGACGGCGTGGGCGTCGGGCGCGGCGCCGGTGCGCACGGAAATGTAGCCGCCCGCCTGGATGATGCGGTCGAGGGCGCCCCGGTCCACCACGAGGTCCTTGATGACCGGGAAGGCCCGCGCGCGGAAGGGCTCTATGATGATGGTGTCGCCGTCGCTGAACTTGCGCATGTGGAGCTGGCACAGCGTGGTGGCGGCCTGGGGGCCGTGGGCCTGGCCGTTGACCACGGCGCCGCAGGAGCCGCAGATGCCCTCGCGGCAGTCGTGGTCAAAGGCGACGGGCTCCTCGCCGCGCGCCTCGAGGCCCGCGTTCACAATGTCCAGCATCTCCAGGAAGGAGATGTCCGTGGAGACGTCCTTCGCCGGGATGGTCTGAAACTGTCCGGGCGCGTCCGCCGAGGGCTGCCGCCACACTTTCAAGGTCAGGGAGATGGTTTTGCCGTCCATTACTTGTAGCTCCTCTGGCTGGGATGCGCCACCTCGAACACGAGGGGCTCCTTGTGCAGGACCGGGCGCTTCCCGTCGCCCGCGTGCTCCCACGCCGACACATGGCTGAAGTTCTCGTCGTCGCGCTTCGCCTCGCCGTCCTCGGTCTGCGACTCCTCGCGGAAGTGGCCGCCGCAGGACTCGCGGCGCTCCAGGGCGTCCAGCACCATCAGTTCGGCGAACTCGAGGAAGTCGGCCAGCCGCACGGCCCGCTCGAGCACCTGGTTGAAGCCGCCGGGCTCGCCGGGGATGTTCACGTTGCCCCAGAACTCCTCGCGGATCTCGGGGATGCGTCCGAGGGCCTCCGTGAGGCCCTTCTCGTTTCGGGCCATGCCGCACTTCTCCCAGAGCAGCAGGCCGAGCTCGCGGTGGATGTCGTTGACCGTGCGTTTTCCGCGGATGCCCATGAGCCGCGTGATGCGGTCCGCGGCGGACTGCTCCGCCTCGCGGACCTCGGGGGCGTCCTCCGGGGTTTTTGCGGGGCCGGCCTGGGCGAGGTAGTCGCCGAGGGTGTACGGCAGGACGAAGTAGCCGTCGGCGAGGCCCTGCATGAGGGCGCTCGCGCCCAGCCGGTTCGCGCCGTGGTCGGAGAAGTTGGCCTCGCCGATGACGTGCAGCCCCGGCACGGTGCTCATGAGGTTGTAGTCCACCCAGAGGCCGCCCATGGTGTAATGGATCGCCGGAAAGATCATCATCGGCTCGGTGTACGGGTCGTCGTCCGTGATCCGCTGGTACATGTCGAAGAGGTTGCCGTACTTCTCGCGGATGGCCGCCGCGCCTTGGCGGCGGACGGCGTCGTTGAAGTCCAGGTAGACCGCGTTGCCGCCGCCCGCGCCGAAGCCCGCGTCGCACACGCTTTTCGCGTTGCGCGAGGCCACGTCGCGGGGCACGAGGTTGCCGAAACTCGGGTACTTCTCCTCCAGGTAGTAGTTGCGGTCCCCCTCGGGGATGTCGTTGGGGTGGCGGGTCTCGCCGGGCACGCGGGACACCCAGATGCGCCCGTCGTTGCGCAGGCTCTCGCTCATGAGCGTGAGCTTCGACTGGAGGGCGCCGTGCACGGGGATGCAGGTCGGGTGGATCTGCGTGAAGCAGGGGTTGGCGAAGCAGGCGCCCCGCCGGTGCGCCCGCCACGCGGCGGACACGTTGCAGGTCTTGCCGTTCGTGCTGAGGTAGAAGACGTTTCCATAGCCGCCCGTGGCCAGCACCACGGCGTCGCCGAGGTGGGTCTCCAGCTTCCCCGTGAGCAGGTTGCGGACCACAATCCCCGCGGCGCGGCCGTTCACCACCACCAGGTCCGCCATCTCGCGGCGCGGAAACAGGGTCACGTTGCCGCCGGCGGCCTCCTTCATCAGGGCGCCGTAGGCCCCCAGCAGGAGCTGCTGGCCCGTCTGGCCGCGCGCGTAGAAGGTGCGCGACACCTGCGCGCCGCCGAAGGAGCGGTTGTCGAGGTAGCCCGCGTAGTCCCGCGCGAAGGGAACGCCCTGGGCCGCGCAGTGGTCGATGATGGCCGCGCTCACCTCGGCCAGGCGGTGCACGTTCGCCTCGCGGGCCCGGTAGTCCCCCCCCTTCACCGTGTCGTAGAAGAGGCGGTGCACGCTGTCGCCGTCGTTCGGGTAGTTCTTCGCCGCGTTGATCCCGCCCTGCGCCGCGATGCTGTGGGCGCGCCGGGGCGAGTCGTTGATGCAGAAGGTCTTCACGTTGTAGCCCAGCTCGGAGAGCGAGGCCGAGGCGGACGCGCCCGCGAGCCCCGTGCCCACGACGATCACCGTGAACTTCCGCTTGTTGGCCGGGTTCACCAGCCTCATCTCGAACTGGTGCCGGGACCACTTCTGGGCGAGGGGTCCGCCGGGAATCTTGGAATTCAGCATGTCTGTGGGCTCCTATGGACGACGGGGCGGGTCACCCCAGGAAATGCGCCTTGATGAGAATGAACACGGGAATGGACGTGAAGGACAGGGCGACCAGAATCCCCAGCACGCGGGCGGCCCGGTCCACCAGCCGCGTCGCGCGGTCGCTGAGAATGCCCAGGGTCACCCAGAAGCTCGAGATGACGTGGGTGAAGTGGAGCCCCACGGCCCACACCGCCACGATGTACAGCAGCGACCGCACGGGGTTCGCAAACCCGTTGAAGACCACGCCGTACAGGTGAAGGCTCTCGCCGTTGACCACCGACCGGGGGCCCGTCTTGTCGGAGAGGGTGAAATCGCAGACGTGCAGCAGCACGAAGCAGGCGATCATGACGCCCGTGTAGATCATGGTGCGCGTGCCCACGGCGCGGCCCGCCGCCCTTGCGGACACCGCGTAGGCCGCGCCGCCGCGCGCCGCGCGGTTGCGCAGCTTCAGCCACACGGTCATGGAGATGTGCGCCGCCGCCGCCGCCAGCAGCCCGCCGCGCGCGAGCCACAGCAGCGGCCCCAGCG
>JAKPUV010000418.1 GCA_029554925.1 Candidatus Hydrogenedentota bacterium
TTCTGCGGGCATGGCGGCTCTTTCCACGCCTTCCTCTCCTTCGGCAAGGCGAGTCCGGTGGGGCTGGCCATGGGCGCCTTCGCCCTCGCGGGGGCGCTGCTCTGCGCCACCCGGCGGCGGCGCGCCCTGTGGCCCGTGGCGGGGTTCGCGGCGGTGTACACGTTCTACTACGTCTACCTCGTCCCGATCACCTTCACGTGGTACAAGATGCCGTATCTGGCGGCGCTGGCCCTGCTGGCGGCGGCGGGACTGGACACCGCCCTGTCGCGGCTTTCATCTCCGTGGCGCCTGAAGACGCAGGCCGCCGTCGCGGCGGCGTGGGTGGGGCTGTTCGCGGCGGTGCTTCCCCTCACCTTCCTCACGGAACGGCAGATTCAGCGGGACATCGAGAATCCCGTGCGCCGGGCGGCGGGGGAATACCTGCGTGACCGGATGCAGCCGGACGAGGCGGTGGGCGGCGAGCCCCTGGGCTACATGGGCTATTTCTCGCGGGGCAACGTCTACGACTGGCCGGGCCTCGACAGCCGCACGGTGGTGGACTGGAGCCGGAAGACGCCGCAGTCACGGCGCTCGCTGGAGAACATGCTGCGCGAGCTGAGGCCGGAGTACCTGTTCCTCCGGGACACGGAGGCGCTGTATGCGTTCCAGATGCCCGCGTGGCTCAGAACCAACTACCACCCGGTGGCGGCGTTTCTGGTGGACCCGGAAAAGGCGGCGCGCATCCGCTGGATCGAAACGAGCATGGACGTGCAGTACCGCATCTACAAGAAGAACCGGCCGGACGACCCGAAACCGTATGACCAGAGCCTGTGGCCCGCCGCCCCGCCGGTGAACTACCTGGACACGGAAAAAATGTTTGTCTTCGGGGCGTATTTTGCGCAGGAAAACCTGCTGCCCCAGTCCATCGCCCACTATCGGCGCGTCACCGAGCTTGCCCCCGGCCGTCTCGACGCCTGGCACGACCTCGCGGTGGTGCTCCTGCGCGCGGGGCAGCGCGACGCCGCCCGCGCCGCGGCCGAAGAAATCCGCAGGCGGGGGGGACGCCAGGACCCGGTGCTCTTGGAGGCGCTGAAGGACTGAACACCTTTCTTGGAAGGGGTGGCACCGGTGTCCACCGACCACGCGCTGGCATTCCCGCGCGTTCCTGTTTTCTGCTCCGGAAAGTCCGCGGAGGTGGGCGAACAGCAAGACAGGCGGGTTCTTGCAGCTGAAGGCGGGGCGAACGTATCATGGCCTTTCAACAGAACAGGGGCTTCCAGTCATGAAATGGATCGTGCGGGTCTTGGCCAGGCGTCTGGCCTTGGACGAGTTTGACGCACCGGAGAACCAG
>JAKPUV010000465.1 GCA_029554925.1 Candidatus Hydrogenedentota bacterium
GGCCTTGATGCCGGCGAGGCCGGCGCGGGCGGCGGCGAGGGTGGTCATGATGGGGATGCCGCGCTCGATGGCGGCGCGGCGGATGGCCTTCTCATCCTCCTTGGCGTCGCCGCCGAGGGGGGTGTTCACGATCCAGTCCACATCGCCGTTGATGATGCGGTCGAGGATGTTGGGGCGGCTCTCGCCGACCTTGGCGACCTCTTCGGCGGCGATGCCGAGGGCGGCCAGCCGGGCCGCGGTGCCCTCGGTGGCGAGGATGCGGAAGCCGAGGGCGGTGAGGCCGCGGGCGATCTCCTCCTCCTCGCCGGGGTGCTGGCGCTTGAGGCTGAGGAAGACGGTGCCCTTGGTGGGCAGGGTGTTGCCCGCGGCGACCTGGCTCTTGGCGTAGGCGAGGCCCATGGTGGCGTCAATGCCCATGACCTCGCCGGTGCTGCGCATTTCGGGGCCGAGGAGGATGTCCACGCCGGGGAACTTGATGAAGGGGAGGACGACCTCCTTGGCGGAGACGTAGGCGGGGGTCGGGTCCTCGGTGAATCCCAGCTCGCGCAGGGTCTTGCCCGCCATGACGCGGGCGGCCAGCTTGGCGAGGGGCGCGCCGATGGCCTTGCTCACGAAGGGCACGGTGCGCGAGGCGCGCGGGTTCACCTCGAGGAGGTAGACGTCGCTCCCGCGCACGGCGTACTGGATGTTCATGAGGCCGATCACCCCGAGCTCGCGGGCGAGAGCGCGGGTCTGGTCCTTGATCCGCGCGATGACGTCGGCGGGAAGGTCGTAGGGCGGCAGGATGCACGCGCTGTCGCCGGAGTGGACCCCGGCCTCCTCGATGTGCTGCATGATGCCCGCGACGACGACGAGTTCGCCGTCGCAGATGGCGTCCACGTCCACCTCGACGGCGGCCTCGAGGAACTTGTCAATGAGGATGGGGTGCTGGGGCGACGCCTCGACGGCGTAGGTCATGTAGCGCTCGAGGGAGGCGCGGTCGTAGACGATCTCCATGGCGCGCCCGCCCAGGACGAAGGACGGGCGCACGACGACGGGGTAGCCGATGCGGTCGGCGATTTCGGCGGCCTCGGCGAAGGAGGTGGCCGTCGCGTTGTCCGGCTGGAGCAGACCGAGCTTCTCCACGACCTCGCGGAACAGCTCGCGGTCCTCGGCGCGGGCGATGCTGCCGGGGGAGGTGCCGATGATGGGCGCGCCCGCGGCCTCGAGGCGCTGGGCGAGGTTCAGCGGGGTCTGCCCGCCGAACTGCACGATGACGCCCTTCGGCTTCACCCGGTCAATGATGTTCATCACGTCCTCGAAGGTGACGGGCTCGAAGAAGAGGCGGTCCGACGTGTCGTAGTCCGTGGACACCGTCTCGGGGTTGCAGTTGACCATGACGGTCTCGTAGCCGTCGTCTTTCAGGGCGAAGGCCGCGTGGACGCAGCAGTAGTCGAACTCGATGCCCTGGCCGATGCGGTTGGGGCCGCCGCCGAGGATGATGATGGACTCCTTCCCCGTCAGCTCCACCTCGTCCTCGTTGTCGTAGGAGGAGTAGTAGTAGGGGGTGTAGGCGGCGAACTCTGCGGCGCAGGTGTCCACGAGCCGGTAGCCGGGGATGACACCGAGGCCCTTGCGCAGGGCGCGCACCTCGAGGTCGGTCTTCCCCCAGAGGTGGCCGAGCTGCTTGTCCGAGAAGCCCAGCTTCTTGAAGCGGAGCAGCGCGGCGGCGTCCGGGTCGGGCGTCGCGCGGATTTCGGCCTCGGCGTCGATGATCTCGCACATCTGGCGCACGAACCACGGGTCCACCTTCGTGGCCTCGCAGATGTCCTCCACGGACACGCCGAGGCGCAGGGCGTTCGCCATCTGGAAGAGGCGCTCGCGGTTGGGCTTGCGCATGGCGCGCAGGAGCGCCTCGCGGTCGAGGCCCCCGGCGTCGGACGCCGAGAGGCCCTTGCCGCGCCCGTCGGCGCCCAGGCCGAAGCGGCCGATCTCCAGCCCGCGGATCGCCTTCTGGAGCGACTCCTTGAAGGTGCGGCCGATGCTCATGGTCTCGCCGACGCTCTTCATCTGCACGGTGAGCGCGTCCTCGGCGCCGGGGAACTTCTCAAAGGCCCAGCGCGGAATCTTGGTCACGACATAGTCAATGGTCGGCTCGAAGGAGGCCGGAGTCTCGCGGGTGATGTCGTTGCGGATCTCATCGAGGGAGTAGCCGACGGCCAGTTTCGCGGCGATCTTGGCGATGGGGAATCCCGTGGCCTTGGAGGCGAGCGCCGAGCTGCGCGACACGCGGGGGTTCATCTCGATGACCACCATGCGGCCGGTCGTCGGGCACACGGCAAACTGCACGTTGGACCCGCCCGTGTCCACGCCGATCTCGCGCATGATCGCCACGGAGGCGTCGCGCATGAGCTGGTACTCGCGGTCCGTGAGGGTCTGCGCGGGGGCCACGGTGATGCTGTCGCCCGTGTGCACGCCCATGGCGTCGAAGTTCTCGATGGAGCAGATGATGACGACGTTGTCGTTCAGGTCGCGCATCACCTCCAGCTCGTACTCCTTCCAGCCGAGCACCGACTCCTCCACCAGCACCTCGGTGACGGGGCTGGCGTCCAGCCCGTACTGCACGGCGCGGCCGTACTCCTCCTTGTTGAACGACACGCCCGCGCCGGAGCCGCCGAGGGTGAAGGCCGGCCGGATGACGGCCTGGTAGTTCACCAGGGCGCCGAAGGCCCACGCCTCCTCCATGGAGTGCACCACCTCGCTGCGGGGCACCTCCAGGCCGATGCGGATCATGGCGTCCTTGAACAGGCCGCGGTCCTCCGCCTTCTTGATCGGCCCCAGTTTCGCGCCGATGAGCTCCACGCCGTACTTGTGCAGGATGCCGCGCTCCGCCAGCGCAACGGAGAGGTTGAGCCCCGTCTGTCCGCCCACGGTGGGCAGCAGCGCGTCGGGCCGCTCGCGCTCGATCACGCGCTCCAGATACTCCACCGTCAGCGGCTCCACATACACGCGGTCCGCCGTCTCGGGGTCCGTCATGATGGTGGCGGGGTTGCTGTTCACCAGCATCACCGTGTAACCCTCCTCGCGGAGGGCCTTGCACGCCTGGGTGCCCGAATAGTCAAACTCGCAGGCCTGCCCGATGACGATGGGCCCGGAGCCG
The DNA here is from genome assembly GCA_029554925.1 of Candidatus Hydrogenedentota bacterium. GTDB lineage: Bacteria > Hydrogenedentota > Hydrogenedentia > Hydrogenedentales > CAITNO01 > JAAYBR01. Next base: position 3,140 of record JAKPUV010000465.1, read on the forward strand.
ATGATCATGATCTTCTTGAGGTCTGTGCGCTTGGGCATGCCGCTGTCCTTTCCACGCGCCGCGCGCCGCGGGGCGCGCCGCCGCGCCCGCGGCATCGGGCGGTTAGTAGTTGATTTCGACCACCCGCAGGGGCAGCTCGCCCGCGGGCACCCGGGCCACGGCCTCCTCGCCCGCCGCCAGGCCCATGAGCGCCTGGCCGATGGGCGACTGCGTGGAGAGCTTGCCCGCCATGAGGTCCGCCTCCACGGGGCTCACGAGCTGGTACACGCTCTCCTGGCCCGACTTCAGGTTCAGCACCCGCACCGTCGCCCCGGTGTACACCCGCGACGTGTCCATGTCCGTCGTGTCCCGCACCACGGACCGGGCGATCTTGTCCTCCAGGTCGCGGATGCGCGCGTGGACCATCGCCTGCTCCTCCTTCGCCGAGTGGTACTCCGCGTTCTCGCTGAGGTCCCCGAGGCTCCGCGCGTGCTCAATGGCGTCCGCCACCCGGATCCGCCGCTCGTTGAGCGCGGCCAGGTCGGCCTTCATTTTCTCCAGCCCCTCCGCGGACACATACAGTTTTTCCATGTCGCCTCTCCGTCGGGTAAAAAAATCGCCGCCGCCCGCGGCGTCGGCGTCCTCTCGCGCTGGGCCCAAAGTATACCAAAT
>JAKPUV010000471.1 GCA_029554925.1 Candidatus Hydrogenedentota bacterium
GCACAGGCCGCCGTCCGCGTCGGGAACGGCACCCAGCGCAACGTCCTTCCGCCAGGGGGCGGCGGTGACGCCCTGGGTGAGCCAGAGGGTGTGCATCATGAGGGTGCGGGCCGAGTTGCCGTCACCGTACCACCCCTCCGCGATGCCGTCGGGCCCCTGGAGGCCCCTCACAATACCGAGGGAGGCCTCCACCCAGGGCCAGGCGGTGGCGCAGGGAATCCGGTTCAGGAGGTTGATGGCGCCCTCCACGCTGTCTGCGTAGCCGTCGCCCCGGTACCCCTCCCAGTTGGTGCCAAGATGCGTGTGGGCGCTCTTCAGGGCCTTCTCCACCGCCGCGCGGAAGGGTTCATGCCCGTCCACCATCGCCACGGTCAGAAAGGCGTCATAGACATAGCCCCAGCCGTCGGAGACCGTGTCCTTGGCCGTCTCCCCGGTTTTCGGGTTAAACCAGTTGGGCATCATGCCGTCAGGATGGGTGCCCTTCTCCAGGATCGTGTCCAGCAGGCGGTGGATGGGTTCGCGGTAGGCGGCGTGTTTGGCCGGGTCGGTCTTCCAGGCAATGACATAGGCCTCCGCCAGGCCGCCGACGGCCTCGCAGCCGTGGTCGCGCAGGGGAATCTTCTCCCCGCCCACGAGCGGCTCCTGAAGGAGGTAATAGTCCGCGAGGCGGAAGGCCCATTCCCGGTACTGCGCGTCGCCGGTCACCCAAAAGAGGCGGCTCATCACCTGAAGGAGATCGCCGTTGACCTCCAGCACGGGCGAGGGCAGCCTGCCGTGGGGCGTCTCGAAGACGGCGTGCTTCCAGATGTCGGCGACCATCTCCCGCGCGCGGTCGAGCCAGGGCCCCTCCCCCATCCACTCGATGACGGGCATCAGTCCGTCCTTGGCGTATTCCGCCGCGCCGAAGATGAGGTCCTCCGTCTTGGGGGTGCCCTCCCGGAACCCCTGCCGGTCGAAGAGGTAGTCATCGGGCAGGCTGTCCAGCCGGGGACAGAGCCGCCGCTCGGCGTCATAAACGGCGCGTGCGGCGCGGCGGATGTGATGCTGTCCGGTCATTTCGCCGGTGAGCAGCAGAAACGGAAAATTGTCCGCCGCGCAGTCCTTTGCGTTCCAGAACCAGTCCTCCTTGAGGCGGCGCGGGAGGAGGCCTGTCACGGGGTCCGCCTGCTGCAGCCAGCCCTCCGCATAGTCCAGACAGTAGACAACGTTTTCGTTCGCCGTAACCGCGTTTTCCTCGGCGCGCCGCCAGACGGTCCCCTCTTCCGCCGCGGCGGAGACAACCACCGCCAGCGCCAACCCCGACAACAGCATGTTCCTGCCCCGCATGGACCCTCCTTTTCTCGAAAGAACGGGCCCGGCGGATCGTCCGCCGGGCCCGCATGTCACATCATTGGACACTGCTCAGCGGGCGCGGCCCGCCGCTCCGCGCAGGCCGCTGCCGAGTGCCAGCAGGGCGCACACGGCAAGCAGGACCGCCCAGTCGCCGCCACCCGCCGCGCCGCCGGGCCCGCACCCGAAGAGGTTGGTGCGGCCCTTGGTGCCCGTGCCCAGCAGGCGGGCGCTGTGGAGCCCCTCCGGGTCGCCGGTGAGCTGGAGCTGCGCCTCATAGTCGCGGATTTCCGCCGGGGTGAAGGCGACGGTAATCTCCGCGCTCTGTCCGGGCTGGAGGGTGTACGCGGACTCCCCGGAGACCGTGAACGCCTCATCGCCCGCGATGAGGGCCTCGCCGGTCACGGGCAGGTCTCCCACATTGGTGACGGTGAAGGTTCGTGTTAGCGTTTTCTCCAGCACGGCGCGCCCGAAGACCACGCCGTAGGCGATGTCCGGCGAGAAGTCAAGCGTGGCCCGGCGTTCAAACGGCGCGAAGACGGACAGCGCGGTGGCGGACCCGGTGAGCGCGTCGCCCTGCACCATGAAACCGCCGGTGCTGTCATCGGTCCAGGCGCCTTCCGAGGCGAAAAGATTCACGTCGGCATCGCCCACCGGCTGGATGTCTGTCGGGTGCGACAGGAAGACGGGAACCCTTCCGGGCGTGAAGGACAGGCGGTTGAGGGTGAAGGACACGGGATTGTCCGCCAGCCAGGCGTTGTCCAACTCGGCACAGGGAATCTCGCCGCCCGCGAG
>JAKPUV010000474.1 GCA_029554925.1 Candidatus Hydrogenedentota bacterium
CGGCGGATTTCCGACAGCACCCCCTCCATGGCCCGGTAATATTCCGGCCCGCCTGCGTGCAGCTTGCCGATGCAGGCGGGGTCGTCGCCGTAGTCAATGTGCGTGGAGTAGGGCGGGTCCACGAAGACAAAGGCCGCCTTCCCGTCCTCCAGGGGCAGTTTTCGGGCGTCGCTGCGGAAGATGTCCGGCCGGGTCGGCTGGAGGTCGTAGCCCAGGGCGCGCCGCCCCAGGTCGCGCGCCACGTCCAGGGTGGTGCCGCTGCCCGCCATGGGGTCCACCACGAGGTCCTTGGGCTTGGTGTAGCGCTGGAGCAGGTTCCAGAGGATATACGCGGGCGTCGCGCCCTGGTAATTCTTGTCGCCCTGGCGCTCGTTCCCATATTGCTGCGAGGGAAAATCCCACAGCGTGGTGGTCATCAGTTCGGGTTTCGGGGCCACTCCCGCCTCCTCCCGGCCTCAGGAGGCCAGCGCCGCCTGCACCGCTTCTGTCAGCAGCTTCTCGAAGTCGGGCGGCATGCCCTCGAACACCTTGGAGACCAGGCCCTTGCGGTCAACGACCACGATGAAGGGGATGCCCTGGACGCCGTAGAGGTTGCCCACCTTTCCGTCCTTGTCCATGGGCACCGGCATGTCCATCTTCCTGGACTCCAGGAACTTGGAGACCGTCTCCGGGGGCTCCGCCTGGTTCACGGCGTAGAGCTTCACCCCCTTGTCCGCGTGGGCGTGAACCACCTTCTCAATGACCGGCATGGCCTGGCGGCAGGGGCCGCACCAGCTGGCCCAGAAATCCAGCACCACCACCTTGCCCTTTTCCGCGGAGAGCGTCATCTCGCCGCCCTTGAACAGCGGCAGGGTGAAGTCCGGCGCGGGGGCGCCCGCCTTGAGGGACGAGCCCTGCCCCTCGCCGGGTTCCGGCTCCTTGCGGTCCTGCACCTTCACCCCCTCGGGGGCGGTGAACACAAACTGCTCATCCTTGAGCTCCGGGTTGACCCGCCAGTTGGAGAACTGGAACACCACCTCGGCGGTGATCTTGTCGCCCCCGTGGTTCTGGGCGGAAACCGCCTTCGACATGTCGGCGTTGAGCTGGACCAGGCGCCGCTTCTCCCCGGGCGCGAGCCACGCCGTGACGTCAAAGCCCTCGTAGGCGAGCGCGATGCCGTCGCAGGAAAGGCCGCCAATCTCCCGCGTCCCCGCATGGGTCACGGACTGCGCCTCGTTCACGAGTTCGGCGTTGCCGTGGAGGAAATCGGCCAGCCACACGCCCGGCGCCTTGAGCAGGCCGCCCATGGCCGCCGACGCAAGCACGGGGCGGGGCACTTCCTGCTCCAGCCGGTCGGCGCGCTTTTCGGCGGGCAGGTACACGTTGTGCACCTTTCCGTTGCTGATGATCTGCACCTCAAACGCGCCCGACTGCTCCCGCAGGCGCTGCCACAGGTCGCTCTTGCCGCGGAGGAGCATTTCCCCCTCGAACGCCTGCTCGCTCACATCCTCCCCGCTGTCGGAAGCCTTTACCGCCCGGGTGTTTGCGGAGAAATCCACCCCCACGGAGGCAAACGAGGAGACCTCCCGCATCGCGTTTTCCAGCAGTCCCTTCGCGTTTTCATCCACTTCCTGCGCCGCCGCAAACGCGGCCAGGCACACCGCGGCCAAACACGCCGTCACCGCCGGGGCCATCCGCTGCTTCTGTGGGTTCATTTCGCTGCATGCTCCTGTTTGCTCGCTCCGAAGGTTCAAACGTCTCCGGGGAACACCCGGCTGACGGGCCGCATTTCGGGCACCCCCGGAAGGAATGCGCATTTATACCACATTCTGGCGTCAGCGCGGCGTTTTTTCAGGAGGCGTGGGGGGCGTTGCAGCCGCCGCCAAGGCGGCGCGCGTGGGTGTCCGCTGCGGAGACCGGATGCCAAACCGAAGGGAACTGACCGGACGTGTCAAGAAAATACCCTCCCATTTTGGACCCAAAACGACCGTTTTTGTCATTGAACGCTGGCAGGGAACGTGCTAAAATGAAGTTAACTTCAGGGTGGCTTGGAGGGTCAAAAAGGCCCTCATAACCGAAAGAGAGATAAAGGCTCCGCCATGGCGATGATGCGTCCCGCTCCCGGTTCGGCAAAGGGCAAAGGGCACAAGCGCCTGGGTGCCCTTTTAATCGAGGACGGGGCCATCACGCAGCAGCAGCTGGACAAGGCGCTGGAGGTGCAGGGGGAGAAGGGCGGGTATCTGGGGGGGATTCTGGTGGACCTTGGGCACCTCACCCAGGAGCGTCTGACGGAATTTCTTTCCAGGCAGTGCCAGATTCCGCACGTCAGCCTCATCGGCTATGAGATCAACGACCAGGTCACCAAGCTGCTCCCGAAGGAAATCTGCCTGCGTCTGAACGTCCTTCCGATTGACAGGCTGGCCCGCATCATCACGCTGGCCATGGTCAACCCGCTGGACGCCGAGGCGCTGGAGGAGGTGCAGAAGCTCTGTCCGGACCTGCGCATCAAGCCCATCCTGTGCTCTTGGGGGCACTTCAAGACCGTCACGGAGCGCCTCTTCAGCGAGACGCCCGTGCTGCGCGTTGCGGACTACAGCATCCTCAGCCGTGAGCATTCCCCGGCGAAGCCCAAATCGGCGGAAGAGCGGGCGGCGGAGCAAAAGGGCAGGGATGCCGGCCCCGGGCTGGTAGACGAAGGGGACGAGGCGGTGCCCGCGCCGTCCCGTCCGCCGACGCGCGGGCTGGGGGGCGGCCTCCAGACCATCTCCGCGGACAGCGCCCGGCAAATCGGCTCGGCCCTGAGCGAGGGGTTGCAGGAAAGCCTCGCGGAGCTTCTCACCGCCCTGCGCGAACACCGCGCCGCGCCCGCGCAGACAGACCCCGCCGACACGCTCACGGAACTGACCGCGGGGTTGCGGGAGTCCATGGAGACCTCCATCCAGTCGCTGGCGGGCGAACTCCGCGCCAGTCTGGACGGGCTGAAGGAGAGCTGGCCCCAGCCCCCCGCCGACGGCGGGGAGGACCGGCTGGCCGGCCTGCTCCGCGAACAGCTCGGCGCCTCCGTGTCCGAGGCCATGCAGCCGCTCACCGCCCAGATCGCCGAGGTGGCCGCGGAGATGCGCCGGGGACCCGAAAAGGACTCCGCGCCGGACTTCGTCGCCCTGGCCCAGGGCATCCAGGACGGCGTGGGCGCCGCAGTGGGCACCGCCCTCGCGTCGGTCAGCGCGGAGCTGCGGTCCCTGAACGAGCTGCAGCAGCGCGTCCCGGACGGACCCACCCCCTCGGAGTGGGCCGAAGCCGCCAGTCAGAGCGTGGGCGCCGTGGTTCGCGACGCCATGGAACAGCTGGGGGAGAATCTTCGCGCCACCCTTGCGGGGCAGGCGGAGAGCCGGGAGCAGTCGGGGCAGGAACTCGCCAAACTTGCGCAGGCCCTCCAGGAGGGCGTGGCCCACGCCGTGGAGGACTCCATGGCGGGCATGGCCGTGCAGTTGAAGGACGCGCTCGCGCGCGGCGACAGCGCCGACGAGGAAAGCAGAAGCCAGGCGGCGGCCGCCTTGGCGGAGCGGCTCGCCGAGGCGGTGAACCGGGGCCTGGCCGAACTCCGCGACGCCCAGAAGGGCCAGGAATCGGAGCTGGCCCGCGTCGCCGAGACGGCCCTCGCCGCCATCGCCTCGGAAAGCCGGAACGCGCTCACGGCGCAGCAGGAGGAACTGGCCCGCATCGCGGAGACGACGCTGCAGTCCATCCGCGAGGCCCGGGAAACCCAGGAGAGCCAGCAGTCGCAGCTGGCCAAGATCGCCGAGGCGGCGTCCCAGTCCGTCAAGCAGACCACCGAGCTGATCGAGTCGCACCTGGTCGCCGAGAGCAACCGCCGCGACCTCATGCGCCGGCGCAAGAACCGGCACGCGTCGGTGGCCCCCTTCGGCCTCGGGCCCGACGCCGACCCGGACGAGGCGACACGGGTGGACGAGTCGGACGGGCGGATTATGGACGCCCTGGACTCGGAGATCCCCCTGGAGTCCCTCACCTTTGAGAATTACTTCCCGGGGAAGGTCAACGCGTTCACTTTCAAGGTGGCGCAGGCCGTGGCCACGGCGCCCGGGGGCGACTACAACCCCCTCTTCCTCTACGGCACCGTGGGCTGCGGCAAGACGCACCTCATCAGCGCGATCGGCAACACGATCCTCACGGGCGGCGGCAAGAAGTCCAAGGGCCCCGCGCCCCGGGTGGGCTACGTGTCCGCCAGCCATTTCGCGCGGCGGCTCGCGGACGCGGTGGCCGAGGGCGCGCTGGACGCATTCCGCGAAAACTACTGCCACTGGGACGTGCTGATTCTGGACGACATCCAGTTCCTTGGCGGGCGCGTGGAGGCGCAGGAGGAGTTCTTCCACATTTTCAACGCCCTGCACCAGCAGGGGCGGCAGATCATCATCGCCGCGGACAAGGCGCCCGACCGCCTCGGCCTGCTGGAACAGCGCCTCATCTCCCGGTTTGCGAGCGGCATTGTGGCGGAGCTCAAGCCGCCGGAGTGGGAGACGCGGATGCAGATCCTCAAGCACCAGATGTCCGGGGCGGGGGTGCCGGTTCCCGAGGAGATTCTCTCCCTCATCGCCATGCGCGTGCCGGGCGACGTGCGCAAGATGATCGGCGCCCTGAGGAAGATCACCGCGTTCGCGCGGCTCATTGGAAAGGAAATCAGCGTGGAGATGGCCCAGGAGATCCTGAGCCACCTTGGCGCGGAGGAGGCCGCATGACCGCCCCCGGGCGGCGCGGCAAGCGGGTGAACACATGAAACTGCAGAAGAAGAAGCTTGAGGACATGCTCCTCTCCGAGCATCTGGTCACCAGCGACCAGATCCGGGAGTGCCTGCAACTCCACCGGACCACGGGGCACAGCCTGCCCCAGCTCCTGGTGGAGAAGGGCTATCTCAGCGAGGAGAACCTCGTCGTCACCATCAGCGAGCACCTGGGCATCCCCCACATCCGGGTGGCCAACTACAACATCCCCAAGGAGGTGCTCGGCCAGGTGCCCGAGGCGCTGGCGCGCCAGTACATGATGCTCCCCGTGTCGCTCACCGGCGAGGTGCTGACGCTGGCCATGGCCGACCCGCTCAACATCATGGCCATCGACGACCTGCGGATGATCTCGAACTACGAGATCGAGCCCGTGGTCGCCATGATGGGCGAGCTTCGCGAGGCCATCGACCGCCACTACGGCGGCGGCAAGGCCGACAAGCTTTTCAAGACCCTCACGGCGGCCCAGGCCGAGCGCGAGGAGGAGCTGGAGGGGGTGTCCGAGATCACCGAGGAGGTGGAGGACGTCTCCAACATGGAGGAGGGGGCGAACGACGAGCCGGTCCGGAACATGACCCGGTTCATCATGTTCAACGCCCTCGAGCGCGGCGCGAGCGACGTGCACCTCGAGCTGTTCGAGAAGCTCGTGCGCGTGCGCTACCGCGTGGACGGCTCCCTGGAGGAGGGCAAGGCCCCCCCGAGAAGCATGCACGCCAACATCGTGGCGCGGCTCAAGATCCTCTCCGGCTGCCGCATCGACGAGCGCCGCCTGCCGCAGGACGGGCGCTGCCGCATGCGCTACAAGGGGCGCGACATTGACTTCCGCGTCGCCTTCCTCCCCTGCAAATACGGCGAGAAGGTCGTGCTCCGCGTTCTCGACCAGAGCAGCCTCACCCTGGACCTCGACAAGCTGGGGTTCGAGCCGCAGCCCACCGAGGCCTTCCACCACGCGCTGGACATGCCCCACGGCATGATCCTCATGACGGGCCCCACCGGCAGCGGCAAGACGACCACCCTCTACAGCGCCCTGCACAAGCTCAACACGGTGGACACCAACATCGTGACGGTCGAGGACCCCATCGAGTACGAGCTCTTCGGCGTCAACCAGGTGCAGGTCAAGCAGCAGATCGGCTTCACCTTCGCCGAGGCCCTGCGCCAGATCCTGCGCCAGGACCCCGACATCGTCATGGTCGGCGAGATCCGCGACGGCGAGACGGCCGACGTCGCCGTCAAGGCGGCCCTCACAGGCCACCTCGTCCTGAGCACCCTGCACACCAACGACGCCTCGGGCGTCTTCCCCCGTCTGATCGACATGGGGGTCGAGCCCTTCCTGGTGCAGTCGTCCGTGGCGCTCGCGGCGGCCCAGCGCCTCCTCAAGAGGGTGTGCCCGGAGTGCAAGGAGACCATCACCGTGCCCCCGGACGCGCTTGAGCGCTTCCAGTACCAGCCGTTCGACTACATCCCCGAGCCGCAGTTCGTGCGCGGGCGCGGCTGCCCCAAGTGCAAGGACACGGGGTACAAGGGCCGTGTCGCCGTGATCGAGGCCATGCTCAACTGGCCCCAGGTGCAGCCGCTGGTCCTGCAGCGCGCCGCGGGGCAGGACATCAAGCGGATGGCCATCCAGTGCGGAATGAAGACCCTGCGCCAGAACGCCCTCTCCAAGGCGGCCCAGGGCCTCACCACGCTCGAGCAGGTGCTGGAGCACACCATTGCCGACTGACCCCCCCCTGTTGTAACCCCATGTGACCGCGGAAGAGAAGGGACGCCCAATGCCCGAGAGTCTGAGCATCAAAGAGCTGCTGACCAAGATGATCCAGGAGGGGGCCAGCGACATGCACATCATCGTGGGCGGCCCCCCGATGATCCGCGTGCACGGCTCGGTGGAGCCGCTTCCCGGATACCGCCGCCTCACGCCGGACCAGACGCAGGAGCTCATCTACAGCGTCATGACGGAGCAGCAGGTGGCCGAGTTCGAGGCCACCCGCGAGTGCGACATGTCCTTCGGCATTGACGGGCTGAGCCGGTTCCGCCTCAATGTCTACCGCGACCGCGGCTCGGTCGTCGCCGCCTTCCGCACCATCCCCTTCGAGATACTCTCCTTCGAGCAGCTGGGGCTCCCGCGGGTCATCTCCGACTTCGCCCACCGGCCCATGGGGCTCGTGCTTGTCTGCGGCCCCACCGGCAGCGGAAAATCCACCACCCTCGCCGCGATCCTGGACAAGATCAACCGCGAGCGCAAGACCCACATCATCACCATCGAGGACCCCATCGAGTACCTCCACTCGCACAAGATGTCCATCATCAACCAGCGCGAGGTGGGCGCCGACACCAACGGCTTCTCGGAGGCCCTGCGCCGCATCCTGCGCCAGGACCCCGACGTGATCCTCATCGGCGAGATGCGCGACCCGGAGACGATCCAGGCCGCCCTCACCGTCGCGGAGACGGGCCACCTGGCCTTCGCCACGCTGCACACCAACGACGCGCTCCAGACCATCAACCGCATCGTGGACGTGTTCCCCTCGGCCCAGCAGGCGCAGGTGCGCACCCAGCTCTCCTTCGTGCTTGAGGGCGTGGTGGTGCAGCAGCTCATTCCGCGGGCCGACGGCCTCGGCCGCGTCCTGTCCATGGAGATCATGATCCCCAACGCGGCCATCCGCTCGCTGATCCGCGCCGAAAAACTGGAGCAGATCCCCTCCATGATCGAAATCGGCAAGGGCGAGGGGATGATGACCATGAACCAGTCCCTCTACCGCCTCATGCGCCGCGGCATCATCACCCCTGACATGGCGTTCAAGCGCACCATGGACCCGGAGGGGCTCCAGAATCTCGTCGAGAAGGGGCTCCGGGATTGAGCGCGCCCCGCGCGGCCGGCGGCGCCGGGGAGCGCGCCGCATGAGGGGCCGCAGGCGCCGGAAACCCCTCTGGGACAGCCCCCTGCTGCTCCGGGCGGGGAGATTCCTGCGCCCGGTGTACGACGGCCCCCCCTCCTGGCTCTGGTTCGCCGGACTCGGCCGGGCCGCCGCCATCCTCCTGATCGCCGGGGGCGCGCACACCCTCGTGCGGGACGACCTCGCCTACAACATCCTCATCGGCATCTATCTCGCCGCCGCGGTCTGCGGTGTCTCCTACCTCTACTCGCTGCGCGCCACCTCGCATGTCACCCCCGGCCTCACCTGGACGCAGATGCTGCTCGACTTCAGCGTCGTCGCGGCGACGGTGAGCTTCACGGGGGGGCAGGAGAGCGTCTTCGTCTTCCTGCTGCTCGTGGTCGTGCTCGAGGCGGGCGTGCTGCTCGGGCTCGCCCAGGGGTTCCTCTTCTCCGTGGGCGCGGCCGCCTTCCTGCTCTGGATGTCCCTCGACAGCACCCTGCCGCAGAAATCGGCCGTCGAGCACTGGTACAACCTCTCCCTCCAGTGGGTGGCCCTCTTCTGCGCCGCCTTCATCAGCGGCTACTGGAACCTCCGCATCAGCCGGATGAAGCAGTTCCAGCGGGAGATTCTGGACAACATGAACGGGGGGTTCCTCCTCGTGGGCCGCAACGGGGCCGTAGAGGGGGCCAACCGCGCCGCCTGCGGCATCCTGGGCATTGACGAGGCGCGCCTGCGGGGCCGCCCCGTGGACACGGCGCTGGTCCCGGAGGACGGCTCGGAGTGCCCCGTGGTCACCGCGCTCCGCGAGGGCCGCGACTTCCTGAGCTACGAGTGCGCCGTCCGGACGCCCAAGGGCGGGGTGCGCCTGCTCGGCCTCAGCACCAACCACCTGTACGACGCGCGGGGGCGCCTGGAGACCCTGATCGTCTCCTTCACCGACCTCACGGAGATGGACCGCATCCGGAAGGAGATGATGCGCCAGGCGCGCATGGCGTACATCGGGGAGATGGCCGCCGAACTTGCCCACGAAATCCGCAACCCCGTGACCTCGATCCGCGGGGCCATGGAGGAGCTCGGCCGGGGCAACCTGCCCCCCCAGACCGCCGAGCGCCTCACGGCGATCACCCTGCGCGAGTCCGACCATCTGGAGAAGGTGGTCGCCGGCTTCCTCGACTTCGCGCGCAACCCCGAACTGCGCCGCGCGGCGGTCTCGCCGGCCGCGCTCGCGGGGGAAATGCGCGACCTTTTCGAGAAACGCCACCCCGGGCTGCGGGTGGAGGTCCGTGCGGAGTCCGGGGAGCAGGAGATCCACGCCGACCCCACCCAGATGCGCCAGCTCTTCATCAACCTCTGCCAGAATGCCGCCGACGCCATGAAGGGCGAGGGGCGCCTGGACATTGTGATCCAGCCCCGGGAAAACTCGGTGGAGATCCGGTTCGAGGACTGCGGCCCCGGCATCCCGCCGGACAAAGTTGCGCGGATATTCGAGCCGTTCTATACTGAGAAGGAGCGCGGCGTGGGCATGGGCCTCGCGGTCTGCAGCAGGATCGCGACGGTGCATGACGGCACGATACAGGCCGCGACACGGCCGGGGGGGGGCGCGGCCTTTGTCGTCCGCCTGCCCAGGGCCCTTCCCGGCGCGCCCGAAGGCGACGAAACCGGCCGGACGGCGGCGTCGGGCCCGGAGGAAACCCAAGCGTGACGGTTAAACACCGTGTGCTTGTCGTTGACGACGAGCTGAGCATGCGCGAACTCCTCGAGATCGTGCTCGAAAGCGCGGGCTACGAGGTGCACTGCGCCTCCGGGGAGGACGAGGCCCGCGCCGCCATGGACGGCGTGCAGTTTGACGCCGCCATGACCGACCTCCACATGGGGGGCGACCGCAACGCCGGCCTGCGCCTCCTCGCCTGGATGCGCGAAAACGACCCGCGCATGCCCGTGGTGGTCATCACGGCCCACGGCTCGGTCGAGACGGCCGTGGAGGCCATGCGCCTCGGCGCCGCCGACTACGTCCAGAAGCCCTTCCGCTCCAATGATGAAATCCGCCTGCGCGTGGCGCGGGTCATCTCCGAGCGCAACCTCCGCCGAGAAAACGAGGCCCTCCGAAAGGACCAGGCCCACCGCAGCAGCCCCGGAAACATGGTCGGAAAGAGCCCCGCCTTCCTGGAGGTGCTCTCCATGGTCCGGCGCGTGGCGGGACTCCCCAGCACCGTGGCCGTTTACGGCGAGAGCGGCGCGGGAAAGGAGCTGGTCGCCCGGGCGCTCCACCATCTCAGCCAGCGGGCCGAGAAGCCCTTCGTCGCCATCAACTGCGGCGGCATTCCGGAAACCCTTCTGGAGAGCGAGCTCTTCGGCTACAAGAAGGGCGCCTTCACCGGCGCCAACGAGGACAAGGAGGGTCTTTTCGTGGTCGCCAACGGCGGCACCCTCCTGCTCGACGAGATCGGCGAGATGCCGATGAAGCTCCAGGTGAAGCTGCTCAGGGTGCTGGACAACAACTCGGTGACCCCCGTCGGCGGCACGGCCTCCATCAACGTCAACGTCCGCATTGTCTCCGCCACAAACCGCAACCTGGAGGAGATGGTGGAGCAGGGGGATTTCCGCAAGGACCTCTTCTACCGCCTCAACGTGATTCCCATCCACGTCCCGCCCCTGCGGGACCGGGGCGAGGACATTCCCCTGCTCACGCGGCATTTCATCCAGAAACACGCGGTGAACATGGGGTGCCCGGTGAAGGAGGTCTCCCCGGAGGCCGAGTCCCTTCTGCTGCGCTACTCCTGGCCCGGAAACATCCGGGAGCTGGCAAACGTGGTCGAGCGCGCCCTCGCCCTCAGCGGCGAGACCATCGAGCCGAGGGATCTGCCGCCCGCGGTGCGGGAGTACGCGCCCCCGCCCGACATGCCGCTGGCCGACCTTCCCGAGGGCGGCGTCAATCTGGAGGCCATCATCTCGGACGTGGAGCGCAAGTACATCGAGCAGGCCCTCGAGCGCGCGCGCTTCTCCCAGATACGCGCGGCGGGCCTCCTCGGGCTCACCCCCCGCTCCCTGCGCTACCGCCTCCAGAAATACGGGCTGTCCGCGCAGGACTGACCCCTCAGCCCGCCGCCGGACGGAGGTCCTTCAGGATGAGCTGGATGGACCCGTCCATGGCCCGCTCGTCAAACACCGGATTGAAGGCGATGTCCACCAGCGCCGGAAAGTTGCCCGCAAAATAGCGCTCCGCATGGCGGAACCACAGGGCGGCGAAGGCCTTGTCCCCCTGGCGCAGCGACATCTTCAGGTGCTGGTCCTTGAGCACGCGCACCGACGAGGGGACCACCTCCACGCCGTAGGCGGCGAACACCGGCGCGGGGTTTCCATTGCCGAAAGGCTCCATCGCCTCCAGTGACCGCAGCAGCCCCTCGTCCACCATGCTCAGGGCCACCTGGGCGTCCACGTCGAGCAGGGGGCCCTGCGCGCCGGCCCCCTCCTGGCTTTCCACCGCGCGCACGAAATCCGCGGCAAAGGCGTCTATGGCGTCCCGGTTCAGGGTCATCCCCGCGGCGGCGCGGTGCCCCCCGTACTTGGTGAAATGGGCGCGGCACGCGTTCAGCGCCTCCATCAGGTCCACCCCCGGCACCGCGCGGGCGGACCCCCGGGCCACGCCGTTTTCCACGCAGAGCACGGCCACGGTCCGGTGAAACCGCCCGACAAGGCGCGAGGCCACGATGCCGACGACGCCCTGGTGCCACCCCGTGCGGGCAACCACGATGGCCGCGCTCCGGTGCAGGCCCAGCGCCTCGATCTCCTCCACGGCCTCGTTAAAGATGCGCTGTTCGATTTCCCGGCGCTCGTTGTTCGCCGCGTCGAGCAGGTCCGCCAGGCGTTCGGCCTCCTCGGGGCATTCGGCCAGCAGCAGGTCCAGGGCGGCCCGCGCGTCGTCAAGGCGGCCGATGGCGTTGAGGCGCGGCCCGAGCCGGAAGCTGATGCGCTCCGAAGTCACCCCTTTGAGGCTGAAGTCCGAAACCGCGGCCAGCCGCGCAAGCCCGAGGCGCTCGTAGCGCTTCATGTGCCGGATGCCCAGGGCCACCAGAACGCGGTTCTCCCCCACCAGCGGCATCATGTCCGACACCGTGCCCAGGGCCGCCATGTCCAGATCGTTGGGGGTGCCGTTGAGCGCGCAGCCCAGCTTGAAGGCCACCCCCGCGCCGCAGAGGGCGGCCCCGGGGTGCCCGTCGGCTTCGCGCCGCGGATTGATGACCGCGTCCGCGGGCGGAAGCTCTCCTTCGAAACTGTGGTGGTCCGTGATGACGAGGCC
>JAKPUV010000480.1 GCA_029554925.1 Candidatus Hydrogenedentota bacterium
CCCCGTGACAGGCCGCCAGCGCCGCCCGCACCGCGTCCGGCGTGCCGTTGCGCAGGACGCCCGCGGGCTCGATGTTCCCCAGCAGCGCCTGTTCCGGCCCCATGGCCGCGCGCGCCGCCGCCATGGACACCATGTAGTCCAGGTCCACAACGTCGCAGCCCAGGCGGCCCATGCCCTCCAGGATGGGCGCGGTGTTCCCGCAGATGTGCAGGCGCACCCGGCCGCCCATCGCCTGAATCCCCGCCACCAGCCGCTTCTCCAGGGGCCACACGTGCTCCTCATACACCGTGGGCCCCACCAGCGACGCCGCCGCGTCCCCCAGGCCGATAATGTCCGCCCCCGCCGCGATCTGCTCCCGGGCAAAGGCCAGCGCCGTCTCCACGCAGAACGCCATGAGGTCCGTGGCGAAGCCCGGGTCCTCAAAAAAGTCCATCATGATGGCGTTGATCCCGCGCAGGTCCGCCCCCAGCGCGCAGGGGCCCTCCACCCAGCCCTCCACCAGCAGGTCCCGGCCCACCCGTTCCCGCAGCAGCGCCAGACCCTGGATGCGGTCCGTCATGCGGCCGCCGCCCAGCGGGTCGGGCGCCTTCAGCCCCGCCAGCACCGCCTTGTCCGACAGCAGGGCGTTTCCCTCGTCCAGCGCCGGGGGCTGGTCGTCGAAATAGACCACCCGCGCCCCGCAGTCCGCCGCCTCGCGGGCGGGGTCCGAGATGGTCGAGACGAAGTCCGCGCCGAACCGCTCGGCGACCCGGAGTTGGCCCTCGGCCAGCACCCGGTGGTCCGTGGCGTACTGGCCGTAGGGCTTTCCGGCCAGATCCGCCGCAAACATCATGGTGATGGGCATGAACGGCAGACGGTCCGTCCGCCCGTTTTCAATGCACGCCAGAATGCGCTCCCGTCCCGTCATGGGGGTTGCTCCTTTGTTCAGGCCGCGGTCTTTCGGGAACCGGGCAGCATCTGCGCACGGATCCAGGACCAGTTCAACGCCACATGCGCCGCCGCCAGGGCAATCAGCACCCACCCGCCACCCTCATGCAACACCTCAAAGGCGTCATGGGACAGCGAATGCTTAAAGATCCCCGAGCCCGCCTGGGTCAGAAATGACAGGGCCAGCAGCGGATTCACAACCTTTAACCATTTCGCCTTCAACATCTTGCGGTTTCCTTCTTTCGGACGCGTCGGTCCGGTTTCAGCCATGATACCCGCGGGAAATGCGCGTTTTCCACCGGTACCCGGGATGGAAAAGCGCCCCCCGGTTTGCTACACTGGGCGTTGGGCTGAAACACCGCGCGC
>JAKPUV010000482.1 GCA_029554925.1 Candidatus Hydrogenedentota bacterium
GTCGCCCTCTTCCACGACATGTGGCTCGACTGGCGCAGCGGGCTCTTCGCCCCGGCGCCGGACCTCGACGCCGCGCTGGCGCAGGACGACACGGCGGCGCCGTGGCTGCGCGAGACGACGCTGCTGGCGCGGAACAAGTTCACGGTCCCCACGATCCTGGAATGCTTCAACTACGGCGACCCGGCGGAGAAGATGCGGGTGCGCATGGTGCCCGAGGAGAACGAGGACCGCGACGAGTACCTCGCGCGGCAGACCCTCGAGACCGTGGACGCCGCGCGCGTGGTGGTGGACGTGGCGGAGGAGGGCTACCGCGCCGTGACCCACTGGTTCGACCGGCTGGTCGCGGTCTACGACCGCCTCGACGCCGAGTTCGACCTGCGGTCCCGCGCGGCCGCGCCCCCGGCGGGCGAGGTGGATCTCTTCGCCTGGTCCGAGCGGGACGCCCGCCGCCCGGCGGCCTGCCTGGACAAGACGGGCTACGCCTGCGGCGCGGGGCTGTCCGTGCGCTGCGGCGACGCCCGCCAGCGGCGCGTGGCGCGCCTGCTGCTCACACTGCACCTCGCCGCCGTGCTTGACGCGCGCCATGAGCCCGCCAACCGGCTGCCGGCCATTGACCACCTGTTCGGGGAGACCCCGCACGCCTCCGGCCCCGGCAGGGCCGCGGGCAAGACAGGCGTCCCCCGCGTGGACCGCTGACAAGAAACACAACCACGGAGTCCTATACACATGCGCCTTCGCACCCTCCCCGCCGCCCTCGCCCTGATTTTCTGCGCCGCCGCCTTTGCGGCGGAGACCGCGCCGCCCCCCGTCACGGGGAGTCCGGCGGTGCGCGACATCGCGGCCTACGGCCCCAACACCGACGGCGCCACGGACAACACGGCCCTCTTCCAGCGCGCGCTTGATGAAACCGGCGCCGCGGGCGGCGGCATCGTCCAGGTGGGCACCGGCCGTTACCGCTTCGACGGCAGCCTCACCATCCCGTCCAACGTGACCCTGCGCGGCACCTTCACCTACAGCCCGGCCCACGCGGGCATCCGTGACAAGGGGCACAAGGAGCTTCCGGTCTATGGGTCCGTGCTGGAGCCGCGCGGCGGCGCGGGGTCCGGGGAGGGGCCGGCCTTCATCACCCTGATGGACAACGCGTCACTCCAGGGCTTCACGGTGCACTATCCGGACCAGCTTCCCGACGCCGACGCGCCCACGCCCTACCCCTACACCGTGGCGATGCGCGGCAACAACCCGGCGCTGACGGACATGCAGCTCCTGAACCCCTACAACGGCATCGACGCCTCCAAGAACCAGCGGGCGCTCGTGCGCAACATCCACGGCCAGCCCATCCACATCGGCCTGTTTGTGGACGCCATCTACGACATCGGCCGCGTCGAGAACGTCCACTGGAACCCGTGGTGGGCCATCAACAACAAGGTCTACCAGTGGCAGACGGAGAACGGCGTCGGCTTCCTCTTCGGCCGCACCGACTGGCACTACGTGCTCAACACCTTCTGCTTCGGCTACAACGTCGGCTACAAGTTCATGGAGACCGAGGCCGGCGGCACCAACGGCAACTTCCTCGGCATCGGCGCCGACGACTGCCACACCTCCCTCGTCGTCGAGGAGAGCGCGCCCATGGGCATCCTCATCACCAACGGCGAGTTCGTCTCCTTCCACGGCCCCGACCCCACCATGATCCGCGTGGAGAAGACGCACACCGGCACCGTCCGCTTCGTCAACTGCGCCTTCTGGGGTCCCGCCCGCCGCAACGCCGTCCTGGACGGCACCGGCACCGTCGGCTTCTCCGACTGCACCTTCATGCAGTGGGGCTATGAGGACACGGACACTCCGGGGAAGAAAAAGCGCGTGGACACGCCGTCCCTCGATGTCCTCGGCGGCAGCGTCTTGGTGCGCGGCTGCGAGTTCCTGGAGAACCGCGCGCAGGTCCGCCTCGGCCCGGAAGTGGACCGCGCCATCATCACCGAGAACCTCGTCAACGGAAAGCCCCGCGTCGAGAACGACAGCCGCGGCGGCGTGGTCATCGTGAGGGACAACGCGGGCACGCCCAACACCAAGCGCTGGGCCCGCGAGATGGAGCGCCGCAAGACCTTCCGCTCCGCCGCCTGGCGCGCCGGCGAGCGGGAGCGGAAGTAGGCGGGGAAAACACGGACGGCCACTGACCGGCACGGACACTGAGGTGGCACGGGCTTCCA
Source organism: Candidatus Hydrogenedentota bacterium (assembly GCA_029554925.1). Lineage (GTDB taxonomy): Bacteria > Hydrogenedentota > Hydrogenedentia > Hydrogenedentales > CAITNO01 > JAAYBR01. The sequence goes on from JAKPUV010000482.1 coordinate 2,205, forward strand.
GCCCGTGTTTTGGTCATGGATGCAACCCAAGAAACACGGGCTGGAAGCCCGTGCCACCTCAGTGCGCGCTCCCGGCATCTTCCTTCAAATACGGCGCCTCAACCTTGAACAGCCCTAGAAAGTGATCTCCGTGAGGAGGCCGATGTAGTCGGCGTCGTCGGAGGCGGTGCCGCCGGCGAACCCTGTTCCGTTGTCGAAGACGAAGTTGCCGTCGCGGCCGAGGCCGTCGGCGGTGAAGAGGTGGCTGTACGCGAGGGTGAGGGAGAGGTCGGGGGAGTAGTCGTAGCGCAGGGAGAAGCCGAGGGTCACGCAGAGGTCTTTGGAGGACTCCTGGTCCCAGAAGGAGAGGGACGGCGCCACGGGGACCCAGCGGCCGTTCACGCGCAGGCTGGCGGGGCGCGCGAAGGCGCCCACGGCGCGGTAGGAGATGACGCGGAGCTGGGCGGTCCATTTCTCCGCCGGGCGGACCCGCACACCCGCGCGTCCCAGCCAGAAGTTGGACATGTTGGTGCCGCCGCCGAGGATGGAGTCGTAGTCCACCTGCGAGTAGAGGCGGTTGAAGGAGACGCTGGCCCGGGGCCGCGCGAAGGGGTTCAGCCACTCGCCGAAGGAGACGGCGCGGCGGTCCTCGCCGTCGTACCAGGCGGCGCCGACGAACACCCGGGGGCTCCAGCGGGCGTCAAAGGTGCGCCCCACCTCTGCGTCGGCGGCCCAGGTGGCGAATTCCGCGCCGTCGTCCCCGTAGTCGCCGAGGAGGTTCACGCGGCGGAAGCGCGCGCCGAGGTGCGCGGCGTCCCCCCACTGCCCCGCGCCCTCGAGGTCGTAGTCCCAGGCGCCGACTTCGCCGAAGACGCGCCCGCCGAGGGTGTGCAGCCAGGTCGCCCCGTACCGGTCCAGTCCAAGCAGGCGCTCCCGCGCCTCCATCAGCGGGTCGCCGGAAGTGTCCTCCAGCGGCGAGCCGTCGTGGAGGAGCATGTAGAACGCCGTGAGGTTGAGCGCCGGGGAGGCGGCCCAGGTGGCGTGGACGCCGTGGAAGAGGCGGTCGTCTGCGGGCAACAGGCGCGTGGCGCCGACGTTGGCGGTCCACAGGTCCGCCGTGACGTTGTCCCACGGGGTGAGCGTCAGTCGCGCGGCGTCCAGGTAGCAGTACTGGAGGCTGGTGCTCTTCGCGCCGATGAGCCAGCCCTTGCCGAGCGTCATGAGCTGGCGGCCCAGCCGCAGGCGGCCCATGCCGCCCCACAGGCCGTCCATCTCCACATAGGCCTGGAGAAACTCCAGGTCGTTGCGGCCCGGGTTCGCGGTGTCGTTGCCCGTGAGATAGTCGGAGGGAAAGTCCTCGCCCTGGATGTCGTAGTTGTAGAGTTCGAGGAACGCCGACACCCCCTGCGACAGGCGGGCGTTCACGTTCAGGCGCAGCACCTGCTCCGTGTACCACGAATCCGGCCCGCGGTCGTCCCACGCGAAGGCGCTGGAGAGCCCGTCCGTGCCCAGCGCCCGCCAGGGGAACCACGCCGCCGGGGCGATGGGTCTGCGCGCGCGTCCGGGGGCGTAGACGTTGAGGAAGCCCCGCGCGCGCAGGGTGATTTCGCCGCCGACGGCGACCTCCTGGAGTTCGGCGCGGGCCGGGGCGCACGCCCACACCGCCGCGAGGGCAAAAAACGCCCCCATCCATTTTGTACTGCAAACGTTCATGAAATGTGAGCCGCCGGGTCAAAGGGTTGCGGTGAGTGACCGGCCCGCCGCAAGAGTGACCTGGAAGCGCGCACCCCGTCCAACACGCGCCGCCGTGCGGGCGTATGGTAGCATAAGCGCCCCCCCTTTTGAAACGGGGGCGCCCCCGCCGGGCCGGGGGCGTGGGTGTCACGCGTGTGTTCTGGTGTTTGTGGAATGGCTCGGAGCGGAGGCATTCTGGCAAGAGATTGCCGCGTCGGCCGCGGAGCGGCCTCCTCGCAATGACGGGTTGGGAGACGGTGTCCGCCTAGAGGCGCGCAGGCTGCGGCGCGCGTCAAGGCGTGCGCGCTCCCCGGTTCACGGCGGATGCGCGTCGCCGTCATTGCGAGGGAGCGAAGCGACCGAAGCAATCTCGTGCCCGCGAACGCCCGATGCGCGCGCATCCGGTTCAAGCGACGGAACACGGTTCCGGTCCGGGCCGTCCGGACCGCACGATGGAGGAGTCACGGCATGGACAGAGCGGTGTTGGACGCGTATTTCAGCGGGGACGAGCTGGCGAAGGCGCTGGAGATGACCATCACGGAGGTGGGCACGGGCACCGCCACGGTCACCATGCCCATCCGCACCATGCACCTCAACGGCCTGGGCAAGGCCCACGGCGGCGCCATCTTCTCCCTCGCCGACTTCTGCTTCGCCGTCGCGGCGAACAGCCACGGCCAGGTCTCCGTCGCCGCCACGGTGAACATCACCTTCCTGCGGCCCCCGGCGGACGGCATCCTCACCGCGCGG
>JAKPUV010000058.1 GCA_029554925.1 Candidatus Hydrogenedentota bacterium
GACGAGCGCCCCCGCCCGTCCAGGTGCCACTTGCCAATGTACGCCGTGCCGTAGCCCGCACCATTCAGCGCCTCGGCGAAGGACACCGCATCGTCGCGCAGGGGCACGTCGTTCAGGAAGATGCCGTGGGTCAGCCAGTACTGCCCCGTCAGCAGGCTGGCGCGGTAGGGCGAGCACACGGGGCAGCCCGACACGGCGTGGGTGAAGTTCACACTCTGCCCCGCGAGCCGGTCCAGGTTCGGCGTGACGGCGTTGGGGTCGCCCGCGTACCCGAAGGCCTGCGCCCGCCACTGGTCCGCGAAGACATACACCAGGTTTGGCTTCCTCGCGGGCGCTCCGCAGGCGCGGTTTGCGGCGGCCATCAGCCCGACCCCGACCGTCCCCAGGAATTCACGGCGTTTCATGTGTCATCCTCCAGAGGCGCGTCCCCGAGCCTTTCGTGCCAGCGCCTGTCCGGCGTTGGCGAGGGCGGCGCGGTCCGCGCGGTTGAGCAGCCCAAAGAGGCAGGCCAGCGCGAAGACTGCCAGCAGCAGTCCGCGCGCGGGCAGCGACCACACATAGGGCAGGGTGAACAGCGGAAAGCTGGCGGCCAGGGCCGCGCCGGACAGGGCGTACAGTCCGAGCATGCGTTTGGTGTCGAAGGGCAGCGGGTGCACGATGTGCTGCGCAATGACCCAGGTGAGCAGGAGTTCGAGACCGAAGGCGGCGAGGGTGGAGACGGCGGCGCCGACCAGGCCGAAGCGGGTGATGAACCAATAGGTGATGACGATCTTTGCCGCCGCGGCGCCGCAGGTGGCCGCGGCCGCCCAGGCCATGCGCTTGGAGATTCCGATGCCGATGTTGACCACCTGCACCGCGCCGTGGACGGCGTAGGAGTAGGCGATCCAGGGGATGATCACCAGCGCGCCGGCGTAGCCCTCGGCGGGCGCGAAGATCGGGAGCAGCTCCGGCGCGGCGCAGGTGACGCCCGTGGCGCAGAAGAACATGAGCAGGTTGAGCCAGTG
>JAKPUV010000532.1 GCA_029554925.1 Candidatus Hydrogenedentota bacterium
CCAGAAGAATGTCATGGTCAGGAATAGTGCTTGCCTCGATTGTCGTGATATCTCCGTGCGGCAGCATCCCGAAATTCTCTCTGTAAGTGATCTGACACTCACGATCAATATCTGAGGCAAAGACACATCTTGCCTCTAACCCCATGCTCTTAGCCGCATTGCAGCAAGCGATGTGAAATCCTCCGATTCCACAGAACAGATCTATGAATCGAAGAGTCTTTGAAGTGCCGCTGCTTTCGCTCTTATGGCATTTTATGATGTTGCTTGGCATTAACTCGATATCTCCGGTTATTCCTGTTGTCGCATACCCTACTCCACGCCGCGGCGGGCCTCCTGTTCGGGGGTGTTCTTGCCCGCGCGCAGGGGGGTTAGCCGGAAGCGGTATGCATAGGGCTTGCAGTCGAGGGTGTACTTGTCGAGGGGCTTCGCGCCCCAGCTGTCGTCGCCGCCCACGCCCGTCTGGCCCATGTCCACGTTGAAGGTCGTGAAGTCGCGGCAGGGCACGGAGCAGGCGTGCTCGTTGCCCTCCAGGTCTTCCTGGGCGAAGGGCCACGCGCTCACCTGGAGCAGCGGCATGCCGACGGCGAGCAGGCCGTTCCCCGCGTCGTCCGTGAGGGCGGCCCAGCGCACGTCCGTGCGGTTGCCCGTCTCCTGCGGCTCGACATAGGGGAACCACGCCTCCGCAACGGGGAGCGTGTGCAGGCCGACCGCCGCGCCGGTGAGGCGGTCCCAGTAGTTTTCCTGGGGGCCGCGGCCGAACCAGGTCAGGCGGCCGTACTGCGCGGGCAGGGCCATGCGCATGCCGAAGCGGGGCAGCTCGGGGGCGTTTTTCGACGGCTCAAACGCGTTGTCCACGACCACGTCGCCGTTGCCGTAGACCGTGTAGCGCAGGGTCTGCGCGGCGCCCGCCGCGCCGAGGGCCAGCTTCGCGGTGATCTCGACCGTGTTGCCCTTCTCCGCGGCGTCCACCTTGGACACCTTGCCCTCGCCGACGGGGTCCTTCCACAGCTTCAGCCGGCGCGGGGCGTTGTTGCCGTTGTCGTTGTCTGTGGGGGCGCGCCAGAAATTCGGCGCGAGCGGGGCGGCCAGCAGCTCCTTCCCGTCCACGGTCCACGAGGAAATCATGCCGGTCTCCTTGTCCACGGCCACGGCGAAGCCCTCGCCCGAGGCGGTGAACCGGCCGCCGCGCTTGTCCAGCTTCACGGCGGGCAGGTCCTTCGCGGCGACCACGGGCGCCGGGGCCGCCGCGCAGGGAAGCGGCATCTGGTCCCAGGCGACCTCAAACCCGGCCTCGGCCCAGGGCAGGTCCTTCGCCAGGGCGAAGGACACGGTCAGGAAGGCCTCCTGTCCGGGACCGGGCGTGACGGGCGTGAACGGCACGGTGACCCCGGCCTCGCCCTTGGGCGGGATGACCGGCACGGGCAGTTCGCCGGACTGGACGGTTTTGCCGTCCACCTCTACCTTCCACGCGCCTTTCAGGAAGTCGGTGGCCACGAAGTCGTACTTGTTGACGATCTTCACCTCGCCCTTGGCGAGGTCCACGGGCACGACCTTGAGGTACTGGTAAACCTTTCGCACCTCCAGCGCCGAGGGGTGGAGCATGCGGTCGGCGTGGACGATGCCGTTGCAGCAGAAATTGGCGTCGTTTGGTGTGTCGTCGTAGTCGCCGCCGTAGGCGTAGAACCAGTCCTCTTTCCAGCAGGCGGCCGGCTGCACCCGGGGGCCGCGCGGGTCGGCGAAGGGTTTTTTAATGCCCTGGTCCACGAAGTCCCAGATGCACCCGCCCATGAGGACCGGATGCGCCTCGATGGTGTCCCAGTAGTCCTGGAAGTTGCCGACGCTGTTGCCCATGGCGTGGGCGTACTCGCAGAGGAAGAAGGGTTTCTTCTCGCCCTTCTCCACATACTCCAGGAGCCCCGTGATCTTGGTGTACATCTCGCTGTGCACGTCGGTGTGCGTGTTGTCGCGCTCGTAGTGGATGGGCCGGCTGGGGTCCAGTTCCCGGATGAGCTTTGCCGACGCGGTGAAGTTGCAGCCGGGGCCGGCCTCGTTGCCCATGGACCAGATGATCACGCTGGGGTGGTTCTTGTCGCGCTGGACCATGCGCTCGATGCGGTC